>NZ_JBEPPZ010000007.1:0-195858 GCF_040547565.1 Marinobacterium sp. MBR-109 | reverse complement strand
CCTTCGACCACGGACTCCAGCTCATCACCGAGCTTGTCGAGACGGCCGAGGGTCGCAATCGTGCGTTGTTTTGGGCGGCCGTTCTCGTCTCGATAAGCTTCAACGAGCTGCACATACTTGCGGGGGCCTGACTTGGTGACTTTGACATACATGCCATGACTTTATCACTAATTAGATGCATTTAAAACAACAAAGATATCCACAGCCGTGCCACTACAGGATTTTAGTTATCCAAAAGCCTGAAACCCGCATGGATACTGGGCTGGGATGTGCAAAACAGACGATTTTCAGTGGATAACTGTTGAACTCGGGTGATCCATGTATAATCCTGCCACGCACCTTTTGGGAGAGAAGCCATGAACCCGACGATTGAACTGCTCAATGCTCACCGCTCCATCCGAAAATTCACCTCGGAGCCAGTCGATCAGGCCATTGTGGAAACGCTGATCAAGGCCGGCCAGGCAGCTGCCACGTCCAGTTTCATTCAGGCCTGCACCGTTATTCAGGTCTCTGCGGGCGAGCGTCGCAACGCACTGGCCGAGATGGCCGGGAATCAGGCCTATGTTGCTGAAGCCCCGGTGTTCCTGGTGTTCTGCGCCGACATGAAGCGGCATCAACTGGCCTGCTCAATGCACGAAGCCGATATGCAGTCCGGCTATACCGAGCAATTCCTGACCGCCTCACTGGACTGTGCCCTGTTTGCACAGAATGTCATCGTTGCTGCCGAATCACTGGGGCTTGGTGGTGTCTATATTGGTGGCCTGCGCAACAGAATTGCGGATGTGGCCGAGCTGCTCGAGTTGCCTGAACTGGTCTATCCGGTATTTGGTCTGTGCCTGGGCAAACCCGATCAGAACCCGGAGGTCAAACCACGTCTGCCCCTGTCAGTGGTGCTTAAGCAGGACCGCTACGATGACAGTCAGGACGAGGCCGTCATCCGTGACTATGACGAGACGGTACGCGAGTACTATCGCACCCGTACCGGCGGCAACAAGGAGATGAGCTGGAGTGAGCAAATTTCCGGCATGCTGGTAAAGGAAGCGCGGCCACACATGTTGCCCTTCCTACAGGCCCGGGGTTTTATCAAGCGCTGATTTTTTGCCTGCTGCCCGTGCAGGCTGATTCTGGCTCGTCTATGCTGAACGCAGGTGCCCACCGCAACCGAAACGGTGGGCTCTGTCGAGTTTCAGCCTGAGGAGCGTCACCATGCCCGGCAACCATATCGACACACTGCTGCAGCAGCTTGAACATGAATCCCATCGCCGTTCCCGTTTGCAGACCATCACCTTGCCAATCGAGCAGGAAGATCTGGTTCGTCTGCAGGCACTGGCGGAAGTGTACGGCATGGATATCACGGAACTCACCCCTGTGCTCCTGCACTCGATTCTGACTGACATCGAGGCACATATGCCGTACAAGCCCGGCAAAAAGGTGATCCGGGTGGAAGATGACGAGCCCATTTATGAAGATGTGGGCCCAACCCCCCGTTACCTTGCCGCCAAGCGCAAGCACGAGAAAATGTGCGCCTGAGCTTGTCACGACCGAGTGGCTGGCGGACAATTGTTATCCTGTAACACAGACAGGACTCTCTTGTGCCCGCACAGCCACTTCGCTCCGTTCCCACCAACATCATCACCGGGTTTCTCGGCAGCGGCAAAACCACCGCCATCAACCATCTGCTGAGCCTCAAACCCGCCTCAGAACGCTGGGCCGTACTGATCAACGAATTTGGCCAGATCGGTGTCGACGCCAGTTTGGTCACCCACTCCGATGGAGTCGAAATACGTGAACTGGCTGGCGGTTGCCTCTGCTGCGCACTGGGTCCAAGCCTGCCGATTACACTGGCCACGCTGCTCCGCAAGGCCCGCCCGCACAGGCTCTTGATAGAGCCCACCGGGCTTGGCCACCCGGCGCGCATCGTCGATACTCTGCAGGGACCGCAATTTGCCTCCGTACTGGATCTTCGCAGCATCATCTGCATGCTGGATCCCGCCGTGCTCAACCAGCCCGATGTACTGCAACAACCCGGTTTTCTGGACCAGCTTAATCTGGCCGATGTCATTGTGCTTAACCGCATCGATCTGGCTGAGTCAGATCTGACGCGGGAGGCACTGACACTTTCGCAAAATATGTTTCCCCCAAAACAGGAGGTCTTCACGGTTGATCGAGGGCAGCTGGATCTCGCCTGGCTCGATCTGGTGCACGATGGCCAGCTAAGCGCACAGTTTCCCGAAGCTCATGCCGAGGCCGCGAAGGTCAATTCACTGCTGGCACCGGCAGCATCACAACCGGAACGGCCACCCTTGCCAGGGCAACCATTGCTCAAGCAAGGACAGGCCCAGGGCTACTTCAGCTATGGCTGGGTTTTTGCGGCAGCTGACCGTTTCGATTACAGCGCCATCCGAGCGCACCTCGACAGTGTGAGCGAGGCCATTCGAATCAAGGCTGCGCTGGGGATCGGTCATGCATGGGTGGGGTACAACCGCAATCGCGGGGATACAGCAGCAGAAGTCAGCGAGCTGGCCTGGCGCCGAGACTCACGTATCGAAATACTCGCCGACCGGCAGATGGACAGCACCGAGCTGGAAAAGCACCTGTTGGCTTGTCTGCAATAGACAGCAGGGCGGGACCGGCCCGCCCTGTCAGTTTCAGTTCAGCCCCGGCAACCAGAGAACGATCGACGGAAACATGATGCACAATGCCAGACCGGCCAGCTGCAGCAATACAAACGGGATGATTGAACGGTAGATGGTACCGATCCCCACATCCCCACGAGTGATCCCCTTGAGATAGAACAGGGCATAGCCAAAGGGTGGCGTAAGAAAGCTGGTCTGCAGGTTTATCGCCACCAGAATCGCAAACCAGACCATGAGCGCACTGCCGCTGAGTCCTTCAAATTCAAGACCCGCCACCACCGGCAGCAGCAGCGGCAGAATCACAAAGCTGATCTCGATCCATTCAAGGAAGAACCCCAACAGGAAGATCAGCGCCATCAGCAACAACAGCAATCCGTATGGCCCAAGCCCGGTTCCCGTTATCATCTCCTCAATCATGTCGGCACCGCCGAGACGCTTGAACACCACACTGAAACAGGTCGCGCCGATCACCACGAACAGGATCATGGCCGATGTTTTGGAGGTCGAACGACAGACATGACGCAGAGTGCTCATGTTAAGTTGCCGCAGAAACAGCGCCAGCAACATCGAGCCGGCCGCACCAATGGCTGCAGCCTCGGTCGGCGTTGCAATTCCTGCCATAATCGAGCCCAATACCGCCACTATCAGAACAAGCGGCCCCAGCAGGTCTCGCAACAGTGCCAGTATCAGAGGTGGCTGCCCCTCTGACAGATGTGCTTCTCCGCCTTCGCTGGCCAGCGGTGCCCAGTCCGGGCGAAAATACGCAGCCGACAGAAGGTACAGGGTGTAGAGCCCACCCAGCATTAAGCCGGGTACCAGAGCAGCCTTGAACAGATCACCCACGGAGATATTCATGATCGAGCCCATCAGCACCAGCATGATTGAGGGCGGAATCAGAATACCGAGCGTGCCCGAGGCCGCTACCACGCCGTATGCCATTTCAGGCTTGTAGCCCTGCTTCAGCATAACCGGCAGCGCCAACAGCCCCAGCATCACCACCGAAGCACCGATAATGCCGGTACTGGCCGCCATTACGACCCCCAGCAACGCCACCGATACCGCGAGGCCGCCACGGACGTTACCGAACAAACGCTGCAGGGTCAGCAACAGGTTTTTGGCCACTCCGGAGCGCTCCAGCATCAGCCCCATAAACACAAACAGCGGGATCGCAATCAACAGCCAGTTCTCAATCACCCCCCCGAAAATACGAGATGCTACCGTACCCAGAAACGGCAGTGGAATATCACCGATAAAGGCGAACAGAATCCCCAGGCCTCCCAACAGAAACGCCACCGGGTAGCCGCTGAAAATGCCGACTAGCAGCGCCACAATCATCGCGATCGCCAATCCATACTCATCCAGCATCAGAGTTCTCCTCTACATCGCGTGCCGGGTCCATGATGCGTGCCAAACAGTCGAAGATCTGCCCTACCGCACCCAGTGCAAGCAGAGCCAGTCCGGCCGGCAGAGCACCCTTGATCAGATAACGATCGGTCAAACCGCCATAGTTGGACTGCTCGCCCGAGACAAACGACATCTGCACCATATGCCGTGACAGCCAGGCCACCAGAATA
This sequence comes from Marinobacterium sp. MBR-109, assembly GCF_040547565.1. NCBI lineage: Bacteria > Pseudomonadati > Pseudomonadota > Gammaproteobacteria > Oceanospirillales > Oceanospirillaceae > Marinobacterium > Marinobacterium sp. MBR-109. The sequence goes on along the minus strand of NZ_JBEPPZ010000007.1, from coordinate 191,648 downwards.
CAAAACGGCAGCAGCAACAGGAGATGCCCTATGATTTCCACCCAATGCCGGGTCGTGCGGGACATGGAGTGGTGCAGCATATCCACTCGAACATGCGTGTTGGCATGCATGGCATAACTGGCCCCTATCAGCGTCAGCAACCCGAACAGGTGCCACTGCAGTTCAGTGACCGTGTTGATCGTGACCGCTTGCCCGAGCAGAAAAACCCGCCCGTCCCAGCGCATCAGCTCATTGACGCCCAAAGCGTTCATGATCACGGTGGTTAACACGGCAGCCATCACGGCCAACACCAGCCAACTGCTGATCCGACCGAGCCAGCGCCCAAGCCCGATCAGGGGACAGGCGATCATTGCACACCAGCGGGCGCCCTGCAGGCGCCAGCCGGGTACAGGAGTATCCGTTTGATATCCGGAAGAGTTCATGCCAGTTCCTTAGTACATGCGGGAAGGAACAAGAGAAAGTTGACAGCCAGCGACTGCTGGCTGTCAGACCAGCATCAATCAGCGCGGTATGGCCTGCAGCTCATACCACTCTTCAACCAGTCCAGTATGCTCCATCAACGATTCATAGGCTTTCTTGAACAGCGGATTGTTCTTCATCTCTTCCTCACGCACTTCATCCCAGCCCTTGCGCAGCTCAGCCAGCACCGGATCCGGGAAGCGTTTCACCTCTATGCCCTTCTCCTGCAGCTTGCGAATGGTGCGGATCTGCTCGGCAGGGGCTTCAGCCATGGACCACTGCAGTGTTGCACGGCAGGCGGTTTCAAACTGGGCCTTGGTGTTTTCGTCGTACTCGTTCCAGACATCCTTGTTGATGATGAAGGAGAACCAGCTGGCCGACTGGTGCCAGCCCGGGAAGTAGTAGTATTTGGTGATCTCTTCAAAGCCCATCAGCTGATCGACCTGAGGCACCGAAAATTCGGTCGCGTCGATACGGCCACGCTCAAGCGCCAAATAGATCTCACCACCCGGAATCAGCTGCGTAGAGGCGCCGTATTTGTTCAGCACCTTGGCACCCAGCCCGGATATGCGAATACGCAGGCCGTCAAAGTCCTTAATGTCGTTGATTTCCTTGTTGTACCAACCGCCGGTTTCCTGTGGCGAAATAAAGCAGGGCAGCACTTTCACGTTGTACTGGTCGTAAGCGCTTTGCAGAATTTCGGTACCCTCACCAGCCCACATCCATGACATGAAGGCTTCAGGGCTTGGGCCAAAGGGCAATGCGCCATAGAGGTTGGTTACCGGCACTGTACCGGCCCAATAACCGATCCAGTCCCAGCCGGCCGGAATCGCCCCGGAAGAAACGGCGTTAAAGACTTCAAAGGCCGGCACCAGATCACCGGGGTTGTGTACCTTCAGCTGCACCTTGCCTTCAGTCACCGTCTCCAGCTCCTTGGCAAAACGCACAGCCCCTTCCCCGATGAAGATGTTGGTGTTGAAGGTATTCGCCACATCCAGCTTGGCAGGACCAGCTGCCTGCAGAGTGGTCGAAAGCGCAAGTGCTGCCACACCGGCGCCAATTGCAGTTGTCATGCGAGAATACTGACTCATGATTTCACTTCCTGTTGTTGTTATTGGTTCGGTTTGAAACCTGAATACACCACCCCGGCCTGGCACCGGGGCAACTTCAGTTACTTCATGGAAATTGTAGTATTGACCCCAAGCGACTCGTTGTCAGGTTCAAACCAGCGGGAGGTCACCGTTTTGGTCTGGGTCCAGAACTGAATCGCCTGCTTGCCGTTGGGGCCGAGATCACCCAGTTTGGATGCTCTGGAACCGGTGAAACTGAAGAAGGCCACCGGTACAGGAATCGGCACATTGATGCCCACCTGTCCCACATCAATATCATTTTCGTAACGACGTGCCGCCCAGCCGGAGCTGGTGAAAATGGAAGTGCCATTACCATTGGGGTTGGCGTTGATGAATTCGATGGCATCATCCAGCGTGTCCACGCATACGACACACATCACCGGCCCGAAGATCTCTTCACTGTAGATGCGCATCTCGGGTTTCACATCGGTGAAAATGGTCGGCCCAACAAAATTGCCGTCGGGATAGCCATCCACACTGATGTTGCGACCATCCAGCGCCAGGGTTGCACCTTCAGCCACTCCGGCGTCGATCAGGCTGACCACACGGTCCCGCGCCTGCGGCGATACCAATGGCCCCAGGTCGGCATCACGCTGGGTACCCGGCCCCACTTTCATCTCTTTGGAGCGTTCGATCATCTCGGGCAGCCACTCTTTCGCTTCCCCGACCAGCACCACAACCGAGTTGGCCATGCAGCGTTGCCCTGCCGCCCCGAAACAGGAGCCGATCACGTTGTTGATCGCCTGACTGCGGTTGGCATCCGGCATGATCACACAGTGGTTTTTGGCCCCCATCATCGACTGCACACGCTTGCCTGCAGCGCCAGCACGGTTGTAGATGTGCGTACCCACATGGGTGGAACCGATAAAGGACAGCGCCTTGATATCCGGGTGGTCGCAGATCATGTTGGCCACATCGGCACCGCCATGCACCACATTCAGTACACCGGCCGGAATGCCGGCCTCATGCGCCAGCTCTACCAAACGCATGGTTGAGGTTGGGTCCTGCTCGGAGGGTTTGAGTACGAAGGTGTTGCCGGTGGCGATAGCCAGCGGGAACATGAAACTGGGCAACATCACCGGGAAGTTGAACGCCGTAATACCGGCGCCAACACCAAGGGGTTGCTGCAGTGAGTACACATTCACACCACCGGCGGCATTCTCGGCAATTTCACCCAACTGCAGTGAGGTGATGGAGCAGGCATGCTCGATCACTTCAAGACCACGGCCCACTTCACCCTCGGCATCAGGCAGCGTCTTGCCATGCTCTTCGGTAATCAGAGCCGCCAGCTCTGCGGTGTGCTCGCGCACCAGTGCCTGAAATTTCAGCATGATGCGCATCCGCTGGGCCAAAGAGACCTTGCGCCAGCTTTTGAATGCCTCCTTGGCTGAAGCTACCGCACGATTCACTTCATCCACTGTGGCAAAAGGAACTCGGGCGACCACCTCCTGAGTGGCCGGGTTGATGACATCACGCCACTCCGGGCTCTGCGAACGGACCGGCTGACCATCAATGAAAAGCGGGATTTCTCGAACCGACATCTACCTGATCTCCTTATATTTTTTGTGTACTCAGGCAAAACAGAACAGTGTCTGCAGCTGCTTTCGAGTCTAGCGGCGCATCCTGTTGACAGACAACGACCATCCAAGCACATTGGTTGTGCAAAAATGCACAAGGAAAACTCCATATGCTCAATTGGCAGGACATCCAGATTTTTCTCGAAGTCGCCCGCGCCGACCGGCTGACCGATGCAGCCCGCCGATTAACCATAGACCATTCAACGGTATCGCGTCGTATCCGTCGCTTTGAAACCGAGCTCAATACGCAGCTGTTCGAGCGCAGCACCCATGGTTACAGGTTGACCGCCGCCGGTGAGCAGCTACTGCTGTTTGCTGAGGAGATGGCGCGACAGGTCACGGGAGCCAGCGAGAGCATCAGTGATCAGAACCTTCAGGTCAGCGGCCAGATCCGCCTCGGCGTGACCGAAGGCTTTGGCACCTACGTTATCACCCCGCTGCTGAGTGCATTCCAGCGCCGCTATCCGGAGCTGACGGTCGAGCTGCTTGCCCTTCCCCGTGCAGTCAATCTGGGGCGGCATGAAGCGGATCTGGCCATTACAATCGACCGCCCACGCAATGCCGAGATGGTGGTTTCCCGGCTGTGCCACTACCGACTGCAGCTGTATGGCGAACAGGGATATCTGGATCGAAAGGGACGCCCGGCCGGAGTTGATGCGCTGTCAGGCCTTGACCTGATCGGTTATGTGGACGACCTGATCTTCAGTGATCAACTGTGCTACCTGGACCCCCTGCTGCGGGAGTTGCCGACACCGCCCCGCTTTGCCCAGCGCAGCACCAGCATTATCACTCAGCTGCACGCTGTGCTGGCAGGCACGGGCCTGGCAGTGCTGCCCTGTTTCATGGCTGAGCAGGACTCTCGACTGGAGCCTTTGCTCAAGCCCGAGATCGATATCTGTCGCGAGTTCTGGATAGCCGCCCGCGCAGAACAGCGCCAACTGTTGCGGGTACGCCTGCTGTGGCAGTTTTTGAAGGATGCGATTGAACTGAATCAGCCCTGGCTGATGGGAGAGAGCGATACTGGCCTGCAGTTGCCGCTGTCAGTACCTTTGGTGCAGCAGACGTAATAACGATGGATATGAACAGAACAGCGGGCATGAAGCCCGCTGTTGGAATCCGGACTGTCGATGCTCAGGCAACAACAGTGACGTTTTCAGCCTGCGGGCCTTTCTGACCCTGAGTAACTTCGAAAGTTACTGTCTGGTTTTCCTGCAGAGAACGACGACCAGTACCGTTGATGGCACGGAAGTGAACGAATACGTCCGGGCCGTTTTCCTGCTGGATAAAGCCGAAGCCTTTTTCATCGTTGAACCACTTGACGGTACCAGTTACGAGCTGTGACATTTTTTGCCTCTTTCTTTTGCATGTACACCAGCCATTGGCTGGCTTTTCTTATGGTTGGATGCACCAAAGGTGCGATCCAGTCGCTAAAGGCTCGAAACACCGTTCGAACCCCTTGATACCGGAACCTGCTGGTCACCGGCCTCTTTCAGCGTCCGGGCATCATGCCCGAATGCGGAAATCTTCCCTGGTATTGGCACACTCAGGTAACACTGTGACAGCACTGCAGCCTGTTGTCATACAGCCTGACCGACTCTGTTTGCAATTCCATGACACACGCAACCCTGCCCGGCCTGTCATGTGTGCAAGGCAGCAGACGATAAAAACAAGTGGGGCTTCATGAACGCTGACAACAGAAATAGCGTTCTTCAGAATCGCCATGGAATGGCTGAAGAGGGAGTGGCCGACACCTGAACCGGTCACGCTGGTTGTGGTGCCTGTATCACGGGCGGCAAAAGCGCCGCTGAATGGCTGTCGTATCAAGTAACTCAAACTCCGGGCCGATGTCATATCGGCTGTCCGGCTGCCCAAAGGCGGCTATTTCACTAGCACCGGATTTAAACGCTTTCCAGCATAATACCCAAGTTCAGAGCAAATACAATGCCGCCTCAGCGAATTTTTTCAGGCCCGGCTACCCTGCTGTCTGCGCCCTGGCGCCGGCTTTTTACGCCCACTCTTTTTGCCCTGTGCGTTGCCCGCTCGCGGCGGCAAACCGGTATGCTGAGTCAGCAGCTTGCCCTTTCCGGCACGGTTTGATGCAGGCGAATTCTTGCGCCGCGGGCTAACATGGCGGGCATCTTCGGGCTGCTCGGCCGGGATCAACTGTTTTTCGCCATCACCGATCAGATCAGCCCGCCCCATCGCTGTCAGCGCTTCACGCAGCAGCGGCCAGTTGTCCGGGTCGTGCCAGCGCAGAAACGCCTTGTGCAGCCGGCGCTGACGCTCTCCCTTTACGGTTTCGACCTTCTCGCCGCTCTTCTTGTAGGTAAGCTTGCGCAGCGGGTTGCGGCCGGTGTGATACATTGCCGTGGCGGTGGCCATCGGTGAGGGGTAGAACGCCTGCACCTGATCCGCCTTGAAGCCACTGCGTTTGAGCCAGAGCGCCAGGTTCATCATATCCTCGTCGCTGGTACCCGGATGGGCGGCGATGAAGTACGGAATCAGGTACTGATCCTTGCCCGCCTCTTTCGAGAATTTCTCGAACATCCGCTTGAAGGCATCGTAGGTACCGATGCCCGGCTTCATCATCTTGTCGAGTACACCGCGCTCGGTGTGTTCAGGCGCGATTTTCAGGTAGCCGCCCACATGGTGGGTGACCAGCTCACGCACATATTCGGGATCTTCCACCGCCAGATCGTAGCGCAGGCCTGAGGCGATCAGGATCTTGTTCACCCCCTTGAGATCACGCGCCTTGCGATACAGTGAGGTCAGCGCACTGTGATCGGTGTTCAGGTTTTGGCAGATACCGGGGAACACACAGGAGGGCTTGCGACAGGCGGCCTCGATCTCGGGACTTTTGCAGGCCAGCCGGTACATGTTGGCCGTGGGACCACCCAGGTCGGAGATGACACCGGTAAAGCCCGGCACCTTGTCACGAATTTCCTCGATTTCATTCAGAATCGACTCATGGGATCGATTCTGAATGATGCGGCCTTCATGCTCGGTGATGGAGCAGAAGGTGCAGCCGCCAAAGCAGCCGCGCATGATGTTGACCGAAAAGCGGATCATCTTGTAGGCCGGGATCTCCGCCTTGCCATAGGCCGGGTGCGGCACGCGCTGATACGGCAGGCCGAACACATGGTCCATCTCCGCCGTGGTCAGCGGGATCGGCGGCGGATTGAGCCACACCTCCTGATCGCCGTGCAGCTGCACCAGTGCACGGGCATTACCCGGGTTGGTTTCCAGATGCAGCACTCGGTTGGCATGGGCGTACAGAACGGGGTCGTTGCGTACCTTTTCAAACGATGGAATGCGGATCACGGTCTGGCTGCGATCGAGCTTCACCCGCGGCTCGATATGCAGGATCTGCACCTCGTCTTCGCCCTCCATCTCGGCGCTTTCGCCACCCTCCCGGCCATTCTCCAGCTGACAGGCTTCGAGGTCTCGCGTATTCACATAGGGATTAATGATCTTGTCGATCTTGCCCGGACGGTCGATGCGGGTGGAGTCGATCTCCATCCAGCCTTCGGGCGTGTCCTTGCGCACAAACGCGGTGCCGCGCACATCGGTGATCTCGCTGACCGGCTCACCTCGGGCGATGCGGTGCGCCACTTCCACCACCGCACGCTCGGCGTTGCCATACAGCAGCAGGTCGGCACGGGCGTCGAGCAGGATGGAGCGGCGCACCTTGTCCTGCCAATAGTCGTAGTGCGCAATGCGGCGCAGCGAGCCTTCGATGCCGCCCAGAATGATCGGCACCTCCTTGTAGGCTTCGCGGCAACGCTGGCTGTAGACCAGGCTGGCACGGTCCGGCCGCTTGCCCGCCTTGCCGCCCGGTGTATAGGCGTCGTCGGAGCGGATCTTGCGATCAGCGGTGTAGCGGTTGATCATCGAGTCCATGTTGCCGGCGGCCACACCGAAGAACAGGTTGGGCTTGCCCAGTGCCTTGAAGGCATCGGCGGAATGCCAGTCGGGCTGGGCAATAATGCCCACCCGGAAGCCCTGCGCTTCCAGCAGGCGACCGATGATCGCCATGCCAAACGATGGATGATCCACGTAGGCATCACCGGTGACGATGATGATGTCACAGCTGTCCCAGCCGAGCCGGTCCATCTCCTTGCGGGACATGGGCAGGAAAGGCGCCGGACCGAAGCATTCGGCCCAGTATTTGGAATATTCGTAGATCGGAGTGACAGCGGACATGGACGACTCTGCGCTAAGGGTGAATCAGGGCGCGAGAGTATAGCGCACTTTTTGATCAGTGCCGATCTTCAGCCCCCGTCAAATGGAGATCTTCACACCGGTGTCAGGTGATTATCCCAGCGGATGCTGTCAGCGCTGACCTGCTTCAACTGCAGGTTGCCGGGCGTCAAGCGATAGACCCCTCCCGTTCCCGAAGTGCAGATGAAGCCACCGTCCGACAGGGGTAACACGCCCGACACATCCGCCAATTCGATACTGTGCAGATAGCGGCGCTGGCGATAGTCCAACAGGACCACACGGTTTCCGCGCGGAGCCGTGACGGCGGCCACCCCGGTCACCGCATCCATCACTACGCTGGCAATATAATTGCGCAGCACCTGTTGGTCGGTATCCGGCAGCCTGATCTCTTCAAATCGCTGCCGTTCCACATCCAGCCAGGCGATCAGGTTGGGCTGCTCCCACTCGGGGCCCTCAAACTGGTAACCCGCCACCACGATTCCCTCGGGGCTGATATCCAGATGATGCATGCTGAGCTGGTGGTGAGACGGCTGATGCCGTTGAGTCACCTTGCCCGTGAGCCGATCCACAACCAGCAGGGCCGGCTGCATCCGATCCAGATTGAGTTTGATCCGACCGTAGTCGGGGTGTGTCTGGATGCCACCGGCGGCAATCACCAGATCCCGACCATTGGGGTGTAGCCTCACTTCATGAGGATCCATCACACCCAATCGAATCTGGCCAACCTGACGGTAGCCCTGTGCTGCGGCGTAGACATTGAGCACCCCTTCGCTTTCTTCATAGCGGTGCGCCGTTGCATAGAGCAGGTCACCGTCGGGCGAAAATGCCCCGTGGCCATAGAAGTGCTCACCCGGCTCAGAGGTTACTACCTGAACCAGCCGGCCCTGCTTCGTATCGATAATATTGAGCTGCCGGCCGGGTCTGCGCGAGAAAAAGGCCACTTCATCAGAGTCCGGGCGCGCGCAGCCCGCATGACAACGCTCGGCCACCTCAAGATTGTGGACAACTCTTCCCTGCAGATCCGCGATCAGCACACGATGTTCACCCGCCGCCGTTTTGGCAGCACTGATGAAGTAGCCCTCGCGGGTTTGCGCCAGCAACCCGGGGGACAGAGATGCCAAGGCAGCGGCTGAAGCCATGCCCAGCATAAAGTCACGCCGTTTGAGCATGATCAATCACCGTCGCTGGAGTTGAAACCCTTCACTATGCCCAGCTCGACCGCAACGCGATCATTGAGATGGATCACCAGCGCATCCATGCTGATGAACAGCGACTGCAATTGTGCATAGCCTGCATCATCGCCCAGCAGGGCTTTCATCCCGGCAGGCAGGGCTTTGCTTTTTTCCAATGCCGCATCCAGTCGATCTCGCGTCTCCTGCAGCAACTCGGGTGATGAGTGTTTCAGCATCGTTTCAAGTCCAGGCATGAAATACCGTTCCAGCCCTTCAAGTGAGGCTTGAATGGTTGCCAGCGACTGCTCACTGCGCCAGGCATCCGCCAGAAAATGTACCCGGCGATTGCTGCCGGACAGCCCCATGGGCTCGCCAAGGCGTTTGTCACGCATGATTTCGGTCGCATGGATGGCCGACTTCACCATATCGGAGGTGTACGCGTCGCGGGACTCAAAATGAGATTCAAACTGCTGCCAGCTCTGCGCCAGCGTTCTGGCGTTGGCTTCCAGTTGAGTACCGATGACGGCCAATACAGGACAGGCACTGCCCGGGCCATGCTTGGCTTCATGCTCAAACAGCAGATATTCCAGTGCCGGGAAGCCTTTAACTGCAACACCTTCATTGGCCAGTGTCTCGACTGTCACAGGGGTAGCACTGCGCAGCAACATCTGGCTTTTGCGAGCAATCAGGTTTTTCTTGTCAGGCCAGAACTGCATCTGCCAGCCCATGCTATCCTGCTCAATCGGTCCAAACTCGACAAACCGCACCGCCTGCCAGGCCATGAAGGCGTGAGCCCACTGCCGGCGGACTTCAGTCTGACGTGCAGCGTCAGGAGCAGCACAATACTCTTCCATCTCACGGGCAATCTCAGCAGATCGATCCAGCAGTGTTGCATATCCCCCGGACAGATCAGCATGCCAGCGCTGCAGCGGCGTTTCCGCCTGTGCCGTCAAAGGCAGCAGCAAGGCTGCGATACAGACCAGCTTTTTCATCACAAAGACTCCAGAAAGGTGATCAGTGCCTTGCGGCGTTCCGCATCCAACGCGCGATAGACTTCTTTTGCGGCCTCAGCTTCGCCCCCGTGCCAAAGGATCGCCTCTTCCAGAGTCCGAGCACGACCGTCGTGCAGAAAACCGGCTCGCGGGTTGATCAACTGTGCCAGCCCGACACCCCAGAGCGGCGCAGTACGCCATTCCTGACCATTGGCCAGAAACTCGGGGCGGTTGTCGGCCAGCCCGGGTCCCATGTCATGCAGCAGGAGATCGGTGTAGGGCCAGATCTCCTGTCCACTCAGATCCGGCCGACCATCCACCTGCCCCGTTACATGACGCGGTGTATGGCAGGCTGCACAGCCCGCCTCGTTGAACAGCTTTGCCCCTTTTTGCACATCAGCGTCATCCATATCACGGCGTTCGGGCACGGCCAGACTGGAAGCATAAAAACTGACGAAGTTGGCAATTTTGTCACTGACCTCAATATCGCCACCAGTTGGAAAACGCTCACAGCCCTGCTCGGGCGTACAATCAGTATGAAGCGCCAGGGTCGATGTCAGCCCCATATCGCCGGCAAACGCGCCCATGCTCTGCTGCATCACATTGGGCTCGGCCGCCTTCAGACCGAAACGTCCCAGCACACCGCTGGTCTTGGTCACCTTGTCCCAAACACGGTTGGCACGACCGGAGATACCGTTTTCATCCCGATCATCCGGATCTTCTGCCGCCAGAATATCCGCTGCCGGGATAGCCTCCAGCAAGCCAAGTCCGATCATCGGCGGCGCTACACGGGGTGAGGTCAACAAGCCTTCAGGCAGCGGGCCGTAACGGGGGTTCTCAATGGTAAAAACGGGCTCACGCAGTTTCACAACCGTACCGTCAGCCAGTGTTTCTTCTCGCTCCTTCCATTCAAGCAACAGGTCGGCTTCAGGCTCCATGCCCGGGATGGCGGCCGTTTGCAGCTGGGTACCGTATACCGGTACGGGAATGAAGCCGTGTTGGCGGATCGCTTCGGCATTCAGATCCGGATCGCCCAGCACCGCCAGGCGCAGGAATATGGAAACGGGCGGCTCACCCGGCTCATGTGGGTGGCCACGGCCATCCTTGATATGACAGCCTTGGCAGGAATTGGTGTTGAACAGGGGACCCAGGCCGTCGCGCGCATCTGTGCTGGCCGGCGCGATCACCCAGGGGTTGCGAAAGAAACTGTTACCGACGCTGAAATTCAGCCTTTCACTCATGGCCAGATTGGCCTGTGGCAATGAATAGGCATTGTGATCAGATTGGGCCACACTGCCGTCGCCACCACTTTTGGGAGTGGTTTGGATCGGGTAATCCGTCTGCGCCAGGCTGGACGAGGCCAGCGGCAGCATCAGGGCCAAAAGTCCGCTGCGTAACATGTTCATCGTCATTGTCTCACGGTGGTCAGCCGGGCATCCCTGCCCGGTCGAACGAAGGGTTATTACACTTGAAGGCCACAGCGGGCGCCATGGCCTTGGTTATCAGAAGCTGTGACCGGCAGTATCAGGCTCCAGCGAGGTGATACCCAGTTTTCCGGCTACCTGCTCAATGCTGCCTGTCTGATTAACCAGGGCAACAATCGCCGCATTCACGATTTCAGCGCCCTTGGCATTGCCAGGTGCGATCATCATGTCAAACGGCATCGGTGCTTCACTGCTCTCGGCGGCGGCAACCATGACCTCCAGCGCCTGCATGCTGGAAACCAGGTCCGACTTCACACGCGCATCCAGCTCAGCGTCCTGAGCTGCAACCAGGTCAGACAGAGAAGGTCCTTTCAGCTCTTCGCCACTGGTACTCACATAACGTCCCAAGTAGACGTTCTGGACACCTTTGGCGTTGTAGTAATGAGAGTTGTGTGTGTTGTCACTGAAGCAATCGTGCTCATCCTCATAGGAGTTGGCTTCCAGCGCCACTTTCATACGCTCACCGGCTAGCTCACCCAGCGACAGAGATCCCATGCCGAACAACATGCGACGTACGACTTCTGACGTGTCGGCAGACAACAATTCTGCGCGGTAGTTATCCTGTGAGCCCGGTGCCCATTGCGCTACCATCCACTCCAGATCCTGCAGCAGCAACTCGGAAGCAGCCGCAAGGTACTGACCGCGACGATCACAATTGCCGTTGGTGCAGTTCTCGCCCTGCGCGAAATCACTGGCGGAACGCTCACCCGCGCCCACTGCAAACCCGTTCAGATCCTGCCCCCAGAGCAGAAACTCGATGGCGTGATAACCACTGGCCACATTTGCCTCTGAACCGCCGATTTCGTTCAGATCCGCCAGCAACTGAGGCGTGATTTCACTGACATCGATGGTTTCACCGCCAACCTGGAGGCTTTCGCTGGCAATGATGTTGGCCAGAGCACCTTCGTTGCCCAGTTCATACTGGTAGTCGGCTTCTTTGACATAATCGATCATGCCTTCATCCAGCGGCCAGGCGTTCAACTGGCCTTCCCAGTCATCGACGACGGCATTGCCGAAGCGAAATACCTCAGACTGCTGATAGGCCACTCGTGCTTTCAGCCATGCTTCACGAGCTGATTGCAGATTGGCTTCGGTCGGAGATGCCAGTAGCTCTGAAATCGCCTGCTTCAGTGCCTGTGCCGTGACCAGTGAATCCTTGTAAGTGGCATGGGCCAGGTCCGCATAATGCACCACAACCTGCTGCTGTGTAACAGCCTGCTGGCTGGCAGCTGACTGCTCAACCGCTTGTACAGGCTTGGCAGCCGCCGATACCTGTTCGGCTTCCGATTGATTACAGGCCGTCAGCACAACAGATGCGGATATGACCAGCGCAAGGGGTTTCCAGGTAAAGCGCGATGACATGAGACAAGCTCCCTCTGATCAATGTTGATAATGAGATAGATTACTATTAACTATATTGTCTGTCTTATTTATGAAGAACACAATACCTGCCATGGCCATAGTCCACGTGGTCACAAAAAATACACAGTCAGGGAAACAGGAGGGGGTGCAGCCCGAGTGGTCATATCCACTCGGGCTGCCGGCTGCATGAGTGCAGCAGAAGGGACGTAATCAGTGAGGCACACGTGCCATGGTGCGAGGCCAGCCAATCGCAATCGAAACCACGGCGGCTGCCGCCAGTAGCCAGCAGTAATGGATACTACCGGCGATCAGCAGTGGCGAAAGCCCGGCAATCGATCCCGCCAGCAGCACCTGCGCACCGTAGGGCAGCATGCCCTGCACCACACAGGAAAAGATGTCCATCAGACTCGCACTGCGGCGCGGATCAACGCCATAACGCTGTGCAATATCCTTAGCCAAACCACCGGAGATGATAATCGCCACTGTGTTGTTGGCGGTACAGATGTTGGTCAGTGCCACGGCCGCGCTGATGCTGAACTCACCGGAGCGGCGGTGTTTTTGCGGATCACTGCTCTGGCGCGAGAGTCGGTCAATCATGCCGGACAGCCAGACCAGCCCCCCCTGAGACTTCATCAGCGCCCCCAGTCCGCCAATCAACAGCGACAGGATCATAATCTCCTGCATGCCGGTATAACCGGCATAGATATCCTTGGACCACTGCGCGACTGAGTAGCCCTCGGTCGCAAACAGGCCGACACCGCCGGCGAGCAGAATGCCGACAAACAGCACCGCCATCACATTCAGGCCCGAGAGGGCCAGCACCAGAACCGCCAGATAGGGCAACACCCTGAGCAGTTCATATTCACCCGGCGCTTCCACACGCGCACTGCTGCCCTGAATGTAGAGCCACAGCAGTGTCAGCAGTGCGGCCGGCAGGGCAATCTTGAAGTTGAGGCGAAACTTGTCTTTCATTTCGCAACCCTGAGTGCGGGTTGCGGCGATGGTGGTATCGGAGATGATCGACAGGTTATCGCCAAACATGGCGCCACCCACCACTGTACCGATCGCCAGCAGCAATGACAGATCAGTCGCTTCAGCTACACCGACTGCAATGGGAGCCACCGCCGCGATGGTCCCCATGGAGGTTCCCATAGAGGTGGCGATAAAGGCGGTGATCACGAACAGGCCCGGCAATACAAACTGGGGCGGGATGATGCTCAGGCCAAGGTTAACGGTGGCATCCACACCACCAACCGCCTTGGCAACACTGGCGAAGGCACCTGCGAGCAGAAAGATCAGCGCCATGGTAATAATGGTGTGTTCGCCCACACCGCTGACAAAGGTCTCGATACGCTCGTTGAGCTGCCCTTTCTGCAGGATCAGCGCCAGCACAATGGCCGGCAGGATCGCGACCGGAGCCGATATCTGGTAGAAGGCAAAATCAACACCGGCAGACTGATAATAGAGGCCGCTGCCAATAAACAGCGCAAGAAACAGACCCAGCGGCAGCAGGGCCAAAGGCGATTGTCGAGTCATCGGTCATCATCCGTTCTGGGTTACGGCGATCAGCCGCAACGTTCTTCCATTCAGTCTGGTACACCGAAACGGAAGCGGAAAGAGGAAGTACACGGGATCACTGCCGGGAGTCGATAAACCCTGCAGCCACGTGCGCGAAAGCGCGCAATTCTGGCATAACAAGTATAAAAATTGAACAGCTTATAACCATTACTTGATATTGGCGATCCAGGCAGGTCCCAGCTGCTGCATTTGACGCAGCACCCAGTCAGCCCGCCGACGCACATGATTTGAAGGTGGCTGCGCCGAGTAGATCCAGGGGTTGGGCAGTATAGCCGCCAGCCGTGCGGCCTCATCCCGACTCAGACGCTGTACCGGCTTGCCAAACCAGTACTCGCTCGCCGCCCCGACACCATACACACCGGGGGCGAACTCGACGATATTGAGATACACCTCCAGCGTGCGGCGCTTGCCCCATACCTGTTCCAGCAGCAGCGCCAGCGGCAGTTCAAGCCCCTTGCGGGTCCAGTCCCGCCCCGGCCAGAGGAACAGGTTCTTGGCGGTCTGCTGGGTCAGGGTACTGGCTCCGCGCAGAGACTTGCCGGCCATGGCATCCCGTATTGCCTGCTCCAGCTCCTTGAAATCCACACCCGTGTGGAGGGGAAAACGCTGATCCTCGGCCGCCACTACCGCCAGCTGCATGTGCAGCGGTATGGCATCCAGCTCTACCCACTGGTGACTATAGCGATCGGGGTAGCCCTCAGGTGTGGTGATGCCACGCCAGATCATCCAGGACCAGAACGGCGGGTCCACATAACGCAGCGCCACTGTCACACCCACCGTCACAATCAACCAGATCAGCAGGACACGCCAAAGCACTCGCCAAAGGGGGCGAAGCAGATAGCGAGATAGTTTGGACTGGCGGTGACGGGTCAAGTGGCCTCTTTGGATACGTCAAATGAAGTGGTCGTTGTCCGGAACTCTTGCCTGGAGATCGGGTCAGCGGTTTATACTATGCCAAACTCTGAATGAGACTGTCATGCTTGATAGCCCTGCCAATCGCCTTACCGGCCTGCTGAGCATTGTAGCCCTTGCGCTGCTGTTGCTTGCGCCTGTGATGGCGTCGGCAGTGCCACTGCACCCCGAGCAGACTGTCGGCAGCATGAGCGCCCATTCTCATCATCACTCTGACGATAGCACAAACGAACATTTTTCCTGCTGGCAACAGTGCTTGAGCACCTGTGCCAGTCACTGCGGACCCTTGGCAACCGCTCTGACGCTGGCACTGCCTGCAGCCAGCATGCAAACCCCGTTGCCACCTGACCTGTATCAGCCGATATTCCCGCCCGGACTGCAACGCCCTCCAAAAGCCTGAATAGCCTCTGACACCGTCGCCACTAATGGGCGACTCCGACATGTTTGCTATTCAGGAGTACCTTCATGAGCAAGGACAACACGCTGCGTGCGCCTTCACGGCGGCGCTTTGTACAGGGCCTGGCCCTGGGCGGTCTGGTGACCGGACTGGGCCTCAATGCACGCCCCCTGCCGGCGTCTTCCGCACCTGTTACAACCAGGGTTGCGGAACTGAGCGGCAGCGATTTCGAGCTGAACATCGGCCATCAGCTGGTCAATTTTACCGGCGAGGAGCGCCTCGCCACCACCGTCAATCATTCACTGCCGGCCCCGATTCTGCGCTGGCGCGAAGGTGATCGGGTGCGCCTGCACGTTCACAACAGCCTCGATACCGACTCATCCATCCACTGGCACGGCATCATTCTGCCCACGGAGATGGACGGCGTGCCCGGACTGAGCTTTGATGGCATCGCTCCGGGCGAGACCTTTACCTACGAGTTCGATGTCAATCAGAGCGGCACTTACTGGTACCACAGCCACTCCGGCTTTCAGGAACAGACCGGCCTGTACGGCGCGCTGATCATCGAACCGAAAGAGCCTGAGCCGTTCAGCTACGATCGCGATTATGTCGTCATGCTGTCGGACTGGAGTGATACCCCGCCCGAGCGAATCTTCGCCAATCTGAAAAAGATGAGCCACTACTACAATCGTCGCGAACGCTCACTGGTCGACGACTTCATCCCTGAAGTCCGGCGTGATGGTTTGGGTACCATCCTGGCACGCCGACAGATGTGGGAAAAGATGCGCATGAGCGACCGCGACATTTCCGATGTCACCGGCTACACCTATACCTTCCTGATGAACGGCCAGACACCGGCCTCCGGCTGGAGCGGCCTGTTCACACCGGGCGAGAAAGTCCGCTTGCGGGTGATCAACGCTGCCGCCATGACCTTTTTCGATCTGCGCATTCCCGGCCTGAAAATGACGGTCGTGGCCTGTGATGGCCAGTATGTTGAGCCGGTCAGTGTGGACGAGTTCCGCATCGGCGTGGCCGAGACCCTCGATATCATCGTGGAGCCTCTTGAGCACAAAGCCTACAGCCTGTTTGCCCAGGCCATTGATCGTTCCGGCTTTGCCCATGGACACTTGACGCCTGACCCGGCGCTGCGGGCGATACCGCCGGCCATGGACCCCGCCCCCGAGCTGACTCACACGGATATGGGCATGGCGATGAGCGAAGAGGGCCATCACGGGCATGACAGCCACGCCATGCCTACAACAGGCTCAAAAAACGCTCATGCCGGTCACACCATGCCAGCACCGGACCCTCATGCCGGGCACCAGATGACCGCCCCCTCCCACTCGGGCAGCCACGGCATGTCGATGCATAACTCCCACAGTGGACATGACATGCCGGCACATCAAGGCCACTCGGGACACAGTATGACAACGCCCTATCAGGGGCACCCGCTGTCGGCCGGCATGGCAACCCACAGGGACAGCGAATACGGGCCTCACGTCGACATGCGAGCCGAATCGCCTCAGTACCGACTGGATGATCCCGGTGCGGGTCTGCGCGATAACGGGCGCAAGGTGCTTACCTACGCCATGCTGCGCAGTCTGTACCCGACTCCGGATACCCGCGAACCCGGCCGTGAAATCGAGCTGCACCTTACCGGCAACATGAGCCGCTACATATGGTCGATCGATGGTATCCGCTATGCCGACGCCGAGCCGATCCGGCTTGCTTATGGCGAGCGGGTTCGCTTTACCTTCGTCAACGACACCATGATGCCGCACCCAATGCACCTGCACGGCATGTGGAGTGATCTCGAAACCGGCGATGCCACCCACCTGCCACGCAAGCACACCCTGGTGGTTCAACCCGGCTCGCGCCTGAGTTTTCTGGTCACCGCCGATGCCCGTGGCGAATGGGCATTCCACTGCCATCTGCACTATCACATGATGGGCATGTTCAGAAAAGTCGTGGTCAGCTGAGGAGATGAGAATGAAACCATACACACACTGGCCACTGCTGGCCCTGATCATCCCGGCCATGGCACAGGCGCATATGGATGATGATCCGCTATTGGGCATGCTCAATGTCAAACAGCTCGAAGCCGCCTACGATGATGGCGATACCCGGCTCAACTGGAATGTGGAAGGCTGGTTGGGTACCGATCTGCACAAGCTGGTACTGAGCAGCGAAGGTTCACGCCTCAAGGGGCGCACGGACGCCCATGAACTGCGCCTGTTCTACCGCCGTGCTGTTGCACCCTATTGGGATCTGGAGCTGGGCTGGCAGCATGAGCCTCTGGCCAATAGCCGTGAGGACCGCGCCCTGCTGGGCATCAGCGGCACTGCTCCCTGGTATATCGAGACTGACCTGCACCTGTTGGCGGGGCCGGGCAGTGACCTGACCGCCGAGCTGAGTCTGGAACGCGAAATACGCCTGACCCGTCAGTGGGTGCTGAGTCCCGAACTGGGCCTGAGGGCACACAACTTCAGCAACCCAAGCGAGCATCAGGGCAGCGGGCTGTCCGAGCTGGATCTGGAGTTGCGTCTGGCCTGGGAGGTTCGCCCGGATCTGGCGCCCTATGTGGGCGTCAGTTGGGAGCGCAAGCTGGGCAACTCGGCCGATCTCGCCCGCGCCGGCGGTCACGATACGGATGAAACCCGCTGGCTGCTGGGCATTCGCTTCTGGTTTTAGTGCGCTTTATCGAGGCACTGATACCAGTAGTTGACCATGGCCGGGTCGGCCTGACTGACCTGCACAGGTGGGAACAGCGGTTTTGCGCCCGCCTGCTGCAGCTGACCGGCAACTGACAGACCAAAAGCGCAGAACTGTGGATAACTGCGATCCCCCAGCGCCAGCATGGCGAAGGGCAGGCCCTCATAGCGCTTGAGGTCATCGTTGGCCGGCCAGCGATCTCCTGTGCGCGGGGCATCGCCCTGGCCGCAGGTGCTGGCCACCAGCAGCAGCGCCTTTGCAGGCAGGGGCTGATCCGCCAACCGGTTCAGCTCGGTCAGGGCTGCAGTGCAGCCCTGCTTGCTCAGTCGCTTGCGCATCTGCTGCGCCAGCTGTCGTGCGGTGCCGGTTTCAGTGGCATAGGCGATCAGGTAGTCCGTTGCACCACTGACGGCCGGTTGCTGCCGCTGCCTGCGCACCTTCGCCCGCCACAGCAGCAGGGCATAGGCCGACAGTGCCAGCGTTGCCAGCCACTGTCGATCCGCACCAAGACCCTCCATCTGCCAGACCAGCGCCGTGGTCAGCGCCAGCAGTGCAAGAATCAGTTTGCCGGCATGCCTCAAAGCGGCAGCACCTCCAGGGTAGCGCTGTAGCTCAGACGACGCTTGGCGCCTTCAAGCAGCTTGCTGTCCTGCTCGGTTTCCGCTTCCAGCCAGTACATGCCCGGTTCGCTGAACTCCAGATTGACCTGACCTTTGGCATCGGTTTTTACGATGATCTCTTCCACCTGATCACGGTAACGAATGCCATGACGGATCAGGGTGACGTCGAGATCGGCTGCCGGCTCACCATCGAGCAAAAAGCGAAATTCCACCGGTTCGCCAGTAAATAGATCATTCGGATGGGTTACCGGCACCAGCTCGATGCCCTGACCGCTGGTTTTGAAATTGGCATCGGTCGGAGCACCCTTGGTGACAAACACCTGCATGCGGCTGTCGATTTCACTCAGGCGCAGATCT
Organism: Marinobacterium sp. MBR-109; assembly: GCF_040547565.1. Taxonomy (NCBI): domain Bacteria; kingdom Pseudomonadati; phylum Pseudomonadota; class Gammaproteobacteria; order Oceanospirillales; family Oceanospirillaceae; genus Marinobacterium; species Marinobacterium sp. MBR-109. Next base: position 172,675 of record NZ_JBEPPZ010000007.1, on the reverse strand, counting down.
TCAGCTGCAGCCGGAATCTGACTAATTTCGTCAACACTGCCACGCCAGCGTTTCATTTCGCCATCAAGCGTGTAACGACCAAACACGCCCTGATTGCGGTTTTGCAGGGTGTAAGTGCCCTCTTCGGCCAGCTCTACATCAAACACCGAACGGTATTTACCCTTGGCCTCATTCTGCGCTTCGACCCGCTTGCCGCTCGGTGACAGAATTTCCAGATTGTCCAGCTGCAGCGGATGGTGCTCGAAGTAGAACAGGTTGTTGGAGATGGCACCGTCTACGGTGATCCAGGCGTTTTCACCAGACAGTACGGTCGCTGACGGCAGCATCCAGGCACGATGTGCCTGAGCCTCAATGGAAGCGCCCATACCCAGGGCCAGCAGTGAACAGGCAGCCAGTTTTTTCAGATTCATTGGTTTCTCCTTATTTGAATTCGGGCCTTGTTTGAGTTCGGGTCAGTGGTGCAACGCTGACCTCAGGGCTGCAGTGACAAGGTCACACGGCCCAACTCATGCTCGCCGCTCTGAGTCTGCTCGCCGGCGGTTGCCACCGGCCAGCTGAACGGCAGCTTGACCAGCTCACGACCACCGACTTCACGAGCCGCTTCCACCATCAGCTGATAATCACCGGGTTCCAGTTTCGCCAGACCGGCATGGTCATCGGTAAAGATCAGCGAGTGCACACCCACCGGACGGGTTGCACCCGAGAGGCCATCCACCGGAAACTCAAGCTGACGGCCGCTGCGACGCCACCACTGGCGCAGGTCCTTCAGCCACTTGGTGCCTTCGTTGTCTTTCAGCTCCAGGTCGTACCACACCGCAAGATCGGCCTGATGCCGTCCCTTGTCGGTTTCGATCCAGATCGCCACATAGGGCCGGTGGTATTCCGCTACCTGCAGCACCGGTATCTCCACATCCAGTTTCAATTCGGCAGCCATGGCGGTTGAACTGCCCACCGCCAGCAGCGCAGCCGCTGCCGTTGTTTTCCATTGCATAAACGCTCCTCGATCAAGGCGCACGGTCAATGCACCAGCAATATGGCAAGCAGCAGCGGCACCATGACGCCCAGCCCCGTAATCGGCCAGACACTGATCCGCTCCCGCGCATGTAAATAGAGAACCCCAAGCCCCGTCAGGCAGAACACAATGCACAGCACGGCAAAGAGATCGATAAACCAGCTCCAGGCGGTGCCGGTGTTGCGGCCTTTGTGCAGATCATTGAGATAGGAGATCCAGCCGCGATCGGTGGACTCATACAGCAGCTCGCCGGATTCGAAATCCACGCTGAGCCAGGCATCACCGCCGGGACGCGGCAGCGATACGTAAAGTTCATAGTCGGACCATTCGGGCTGGGCGTTGCCCAGACCTATGCCCTCATCAGCCAGCCAGCGACGCAGGTCGTCGGGCAGATCTGCCGGAGAAGCTTCAGCCCGAGCTGACAGCAATTCAACCAGGTCGGACGGAAGCCGGGCCTCAACGGTCTCAACCACCGGCGTGGCCGGGATCTGCCCGGCGTGATTGAGGGTGATACCGGTGAACGCAAACAGCAGCATGCCAAACAGCGCCAGCGCGGAGCTGATCCAGTGCCAGGTCAGCAAACGGCGCAGCCAGCGACTGCGAGCCTGAACATCTTCACGCTCAGAAACAGTGCTGTGATCCGCTCCAGACTGACGGGCGTTCATCAGCTCATGTGTTGCCCCATTCATTACCACTACTCCATCACCGGCAGAGCGCAAAAGACTATAACAATTCTCAATCACCATCAACGAATGATAATGATTATCAGTGTAAAGTTTTGTATCCTGCCGCTGCTTTATGGAGGGAAACAGCAAGAACAAGACAAAAACAATCTAAATGATAATGATTCTTTTTATTGACGTGTTTATTTTTGGTTGCTAGATTCCCTCCCCACTGAACGCCTGAGTCAGGTTCGCTGTACCTAAAACCAATTAGAAATGAGAAAAGGATAGAGTCGTGAGGAAGCCACATTACCGCACCGCTGCAATCGCCTTGAGTGCCGCCATCTCTGCATCCCTTCATGCGGAAGAGGCTGTCAAACTGGACACTATGGTGATCAGTGCTGCCGGCATCGAGCAGAAATTGACCGATGCACCTGCCTCCATCACCGTGATTACCCGGGATGAGCTGGACAAGAAACCCTACATCACTCTGCTGGATGCAGTACGTGAAGTAGAGGGTGTGGATGTAGGTGAAACCACGGACAAAACAGGCCAGGGCGGCATCAGTATTCGTGGCATGGGCGCCGACTATACCCTGATCCTGATCGACGGTAAGCGTCAGAACAACGTGGGCGACATCTATCCGAACAACTTTGGCGGCAACCAGTTCAACCATATCCCGCCCAAGGAGATGATCGAGCGCATCGAAATCATCCGCGGCCCGGCCTCAACGCTGTATGGCGCCGATGCATTGGGTGGTGTCATCAACATCATTACCAAGCGCAACAGTACCGAGTGGCACGGGTCGGTTTCACACAGCCGTACTCACCAGAGCAATGATGATTTCGGCGATGACACCACAACCGACTTCGCCGTCAGTGGTCCGTTGGTCAAGGATAAGCTCAACATCGGCATTCGTGGCAGCCTGTATCAGCGTGATGCCTCAGAACCTCAATACACTGATGAAGCTGATCCCAATGGAAACCCGGTACCACGTGAGCTGGGCTATGGTGCTGGCGGTAAAACCACCGAGAACGAAAACCATAACCTGGGCATTCGACTGGACTTCAAGCCGGCTGATAATCAGAACCTGAGCTTTGATTACGAGATTTCCGAGCAAACCTACGACAACAAACCAACCGATGGCGCCAATCCTCTGGGCACCACTGACAGCGTTAACCGTCTGCCGCGTGCCGGCTATGCACTGGAGCAGCAGTTCAGCCGTGACCAGTTTTCCGTGCGTCATGAAGGCGACTGGGCCTTTGGCCACTCGGATATCACCCTGCATCACGTTGCCACCAGTAATGATGGCCGCACTCTGCCACTGACCGCAACTGAGCGACTCCAGTATGAGCAGATGGACAACAATGGAGCGACGGATGCCGAGATTGAAGCAGCCTTCCTACCCCGCCCCAAGCGTACATTGGAAACCCGCCAAACCACTCTGGATGTAAAACTGGACTCACAAATCGGTGATCATTGGCTGGTATATGGCGGTCAGTATATTGATGCCGAAATGGAAGACGGCACCTTCGGCATGAATGGCAGTGGCTTTTCCGACGGCAGCGTTCAGGAACACAAACAGTGGTCGCTTTTTGCTGAAGACAACTGGGGCTTGACCGATGCCTTCACACTGACCGGCGGCGCCCGTTATGACCATCACAATATTTTTGGCGGTCACATCAGCCCCCGCGTCTATGCCAACTGGAACTTGACCCCTGAGTGGACACTAAAAGGGGGCATCAGTACCGGTTACAAGGCACCAAAAGCCAGCGACCTGTATGATGGCATCACCGGCTTTGGTGGCCAGGGCACACGTCCTTTCCATGGCACCCCTGATCTTCAGCCTGAAACCAGCGTAAACAGCGAACTGGCGATCTACTACTCGCACCCGGATGGCCACAACTTCAACGCAACCGTGTTCTCCAACAAATTCAAGGACAAGATTGAACGTGGCGATGGTATTTATCACTGTGATGACCCGGCCGCTGACAGCAACAACTGCGCCGACCTGGCATCGGAGTGGAATCAGGTACTGGGTGATGACTACACCTTCAGTCAGCTGGTAAACATCGATAGCGCCAAAATAGATGGAATCGAGCTGGCCGGTAAATATCAGTTCACCCCCAAACTGTATCTGCGTGCCAACTACACCTATACCGATGCTCGCATCACCAGCGGTGCCAACGAAGGCCAGCCTCTGAGTGGAACCGCCAAGCACATGGCAAACGCAACGCTGAACTGGCAGGCAACGCCTCAATTCAGCACCTATCTGACAGCCGAGATGCGTTCGGAACGCTTCACTAGCACACCACGTGGCTGGCCGTCTGATGTGGATTATCCCGAGTTCTACAAGGACTACACCATCTTCCATCTGGGTGCGAGCTATAACGTGACCAAGAACTTCACCGTTAATGCCCGTATCAACAACCTGCTGGATGAAGACTTCACCACCTATCAGACCATCTTTACCACTGAAGATGGCGGTACAACCTGGGATCCGAACTACATCGACGACTACAACGTGAAAGCCAAATCACGCAACTTCTGGCTCTCCGCCAACTATCGCTTCTGATCGGAAGCGGTACACCCCTCATTCATTAGGCGCCCTTATGGGCGCCATTTTTGTTTACCGGGCTACAACGCAATCACCCCCACCGCCTGCAGAAAGATCACCACGATCACCACCGGGACCAGGTAACGCATCAACGGCAGCCAAAGTTGCCACAGCCCCCGGCGTCCCCCCAACTCTTCAGCGGTATGCTCCGGCTTCATCACCCAGGCCGTAAACAGTGCCATGCACAGGGCACCCAATGGCAGCATCCAGCCGGAGGTCAGATAATCAAGCGTCGCGAAAAAGGTCTTGCCCGCCAGGGTCCATTCGGCACCGATATTGAAGGAAAAGACCGTCCCAAGACTCAGCAGCCAGATACCTCCGCCGCCCAGCAGGCAGGCTTTGAGCCGCGACATTCCACGCTTCTCCGTCAGCCATGCGATGGCCGGTTCAATCAGCGAGAATGCCGAGGTCAGTGCCGCCACCGACAGCATAATGAAGAACAGCGTGCCGAACAGGGTACCAAAGGGCATCTGACCGAAAGCGATCGGCAGCGTGACAAAGATCAACCCCGGTCCACCCGCAGGCTCAAGCCCGTGTGCGAATACGATCGGAAAAATCGCCATGCCCGCCAGCAGCGCGGCCGCTGTATCCAGTATGGCGATAAGGATCGAGGTACGCACGATGGAGACCGATTTGGGCAGATAGGAGCCATATACCATCATGGCACCGCCGCCTATGCTCAGGGTAAAAAAGGCATGGCCCAGCGCCAGCAGAATGCCGGAAGCGGTCAGTTTGCTGAAATCAGGGTTGAACATGAACGCGGCCGCCTTCGCAAAATGACCACTGCTGGCCGCATAACCCACCAGAATCAACAGAAACAGGAACAGCAGCGGCATCAACAGATTGGCGGCCTTTTCCAGACCGCTGCGCACGCCGCGTCCGACGATGCCCAGCGTCAGTACCAATACCAGTGTACCCCAGCCGATCAATACCCACGGGTTGTGCAGATGAGCATCAAACCGCTGCCCGATCTCAGCTGGCTGCAACTGGGTAAAGACGCCACTGGCGGTCAACGGGATATACGCCAGTGCCCAGCCGGCTACCACCACATAGAAGCTGAGCAGCAGAAAACCGGTCAGCACGCCGAGGCGGCCAACGTTTTTCCACAGCGGACTGGCACCCGCCTCCTGTGCCAGAACCGCCATGGAGTTGACCGGGTTTTGCTGACCACGCCGACCGATCAGTACTTCGGCCATCAGCAGCGGCAGGCCCAACAGGGCAATACAGGCCAGATAAACCAGCACAAAGGCACCGCCGCCATTTTCACCGGCGATGTAGGGAAACTTCCAGATATTGCCCAGCCCGACCGCTGCACCAGCGGCTGCCAGTATAAACGCGAACCGGGTGGACCATTGCTGTGCGGGCATGCGCCCGGTAGAAGGTTTAGAAGTGTTGTTCATGACAGGATTCCGCTTGGATCAGCGAGATATCCTGCCACAAATGCGGCGCATTTTCTGCCGCTTAACTGCGGCCCTGCACCTGCTCCAGGTAGTTCAGCCAGCTTTTGGCCTGATCACGGGTACCGCTGTGAGCACTGGCACGCTCAAAGCTGGAGCGCGCCTGCTCATATTCGGCGCGGTTGATATCGGCGATACCTCGCAGCAGCAACAGATCAGCGGCATCCGGCTTGAGCGCAACCGCCTGATCAATGCTGCGTTTCATATCACTCCAGCGCTTGAGTTGCAGCTCCAGATAGGCTAACTGACGCCAAGTGTCATAATCCGGCTTGCGCTGAGCGATGCGCTGCAGAGTGTTGCGCCCCTGCTCATAGAGTTTCGCGTCCAGCTGTGCCTGTGCCAGTAGGCGCTGATGCTTGAGCGTATCGCGCACCTGGCCCGCCTGCAGGGACTGCTGCAGCACTTCGGCGGCACGCTGCGGTACGCCCTGCTGCATCATCAGCTGTACCAGCCAGATGTACTGCCGCTCTTTCTGCAGATGTCCGCCGATCCAGGCAGCACGGAGCGTAGCCAGAGCATCCGCATGACGTTCACGGATCTGATACACACTGGCCAGCTGCTCCCAGTACTGCGACTTCTGTGGATAACGTTCAATCAACAGCTCCAGTACAACTGTCGCACCCTGCCACTGTTTAAGCTGGAAGTGTGCCGCCAGCTGCAGGCGATACCAGTCTTCCGGCGCACGACCTTTTATTCTGATTGCTGTTTTGATGGGATCAATGACTTTTCGCCATTGTTCCTGCTGCGAATAGCCCTGTGCCAGTAACAGATGGTCATCGGCGCGAATCTCCTTGTCTGCCATCCCGGCCGTATTCACCAACTGCATCCAGTGCTCCAGAGACGCGGTACCCTTCTTCCATTGGTCCAGTGTTAACTGCAGTTGAGCCACCGTGTGCAGCAGCCGGCGCTGGTCCTGCTCGGTCAGTGCGCTCAGCTCCCAGGCTGCCTGAAACTGCTTCAGCGCCTCAGCCTCACGTTTCTGCTGCAGTGCCAGATTGCCGCGAAACTGGTGCATATAGGCTTTGCCGGGCGGGCTCAGATCCTGCTGCGCCAGTTTGTCCAGCACCTCGGCTGCCTTGGAGTACTGCTCTTGTGCCATTGCCTGTTGCGCTGCATTCAGCTGCTGCAGCACAAAAGGAGATATGTTCACCGTTTCGGCCCGGACAGTACCGGTCAAACTCAGTAATAACAGTAACGGCAACAGAATGATCGTGCGCTTCATGCGATTACTCCAACTTGAATTCCAGACGCTGACGGGTTCTGAACGGCACGGCATGCCCCCCTTCGGTCAGCGGGTTGAAGCGCCAGCGCAACAGGGCGCGCTCAACGGCACTGTCAAACATGCCCGGTGGTGAAGACTCGACAATTTCAAACGAATCAGCCACCACATGCCCTGACCGATCAACGGTAAACTCGGCAACCACGAACCCTTCTATCCGGCGCGTCAGTGCGCGGCGAGGATACTGCGGATTCATCCGCGTAACGGGTGTGGCATTGAGGTTCATGCTGATACCCGGCGAAGGCGCCGGGGCCGCAACTGCCTGGGCGGCCGACAGATTTGCAGCGGCATTGATGCGGATGTTCATATCCAGATTGGGCGTTGGCATATCCAGCGCAAGCGTTGGCATATCAACCGCCGCCGTCTGCTGCATGGCGGGTGGCTGTGGCGTATCCGGCTGTTGTATCACCGGCTCTGGCGGCGGTAGCGACTCGCGCTGACGCAGTTGTATCTCAGAATCCAGCTTCAGCCGATGCAAATTGATGCTGGCATGATCGGTTACCATTGGCGGCTCTGATCGTCCGATACCGGCCAAATGCGCCATCAACACAAACAGCAACAGGCTGACCAGCGCAGCCGCCGGCACAAACAGCAGCGCTCGCATCAGCCCTTGCCCTCGCGGGTAGCGACTGCGACCTGCTCAACGCCAGACAGTTTTACCTGGTCCATCACCTGTACCAGTAGCCCGGTTTTGGCGTCCTTGTCCGCCTGAATCATCACGCCCAGGTCGGGCTGCTCCACCTTGAGCCGCTCCAGGGTGGGACGAATCATGCGGATATCCACCAGTTGGCGATCCAGCCAAACCTCATCCTGCGCCGTAATGGCCAGCATCACGCCCTGGCTCTCCTGCACTTCCGAGGTATCTGACACCGGGCGTTCAATCTCAACCCCGGCCTCGCGCACAAAGCTGGTCGATACAATAAAGAAAATCAGCATGATGAAAACAATGTCCAGCATCGGCGTCATGTCGATTTCGGCATCGTTTTCCATCATATCCAGATTGAGTCGTTGCCTCATCCTCTGGCTCCTGTGATATCAAGACGGGTACGTTGCAGCTGGCTCCAGCGAGCCAGACGGTTCCACAGCAGCAAACCGCTTACAGCCATCACCATCCCCGCCAGAGTTGGCAGTGTGGCGCGGGCCACCCCGGCAGCCATGAGGCGCGGGTTGCCGGTACCGTTCAGTGCCAGCGTGTCGAACAGGTGAATCATGCCGGTCACGGTTCCCAACAGACCGATTAACGGACAAAGGGCTATCAGAGTGCGGATCAGCGGCAACGCTCCCTGCAGGTCCAGCAGCAGATCCGCTCGCTGCAGACGGCGCTGCGCACCGGCTTTTTGTTGACGATAGACTCGAATGCGGCGCGGGAAGTCTATCCAGCGAAACCAGAGCCGCTCCAGCAGCAGTGTCCAAAGCAGCAGGCTGACCAGCAACAGCGACCAGAGCACTGGACCACCGGCCTTGAAAAAGCCCTCCAGTGCGGCCTGATACTGGGACAGATCAGGCAGCATGGCGCGACTCTTCCGCATCACTCTGTCGTTCACGCTGGGCCGCCAACAACGCGAGTCCTTTCTGTTGCAGCAGTTGCAGCAGGCGACGGCTACGTGCAGCCAGCAGGCTGTGACAGAACAGCAGCGGAATCGCCACACACAGCCCCAGCACCGTAGTCATCAAGGCCTGGGAAATGCCGCCCGCCATCAGTTTGGGGTCGCCGGTTCCAAACAGCGTGATGCTCTGGAAGGTACCGATCATGCCGGTCACGGTACCCAGCAGCCCCAGCAGCGGGGCCACGGCCGCAACCAGCTTGAGAAGTGTCAGCCCCCGTTCGAGAAGAGGGGCTTCCTTCAGCAGGGCTTCGTCTACCCGCAGCTCGGTTTCATCGGTCGTACGGCCCGCTTCACCTGCGCGCATTACACGACCCAGCGGGTTATTACTCTGCGCCTGCTGCGGCTGACGCAACTGGTTACGCACACTCAGTTCAATCGCGACGGTTGTAATCAGTTTCCAGAGCGCAACCAGCAGGCCTATGCCACCAAGAGACAGAATGATGTAGCCCACCAGTCCACCCTGTGCAATCCGCTCTGTGAGATTGGGGGTTTGGGCCAGCAAAGCCAGCAGATTGCCCCGACTCGGGTCCACCACTACCGCATTGCCATCGCCCCGGACAAAGCCCCGGGCCTGAGAGGTGACACTTCCGGCAGGCTGAACAGGCAACTGCTGCAGTACAGTGCCGGTGTAGTTTAGATACTGGCCGTCGGCATCAATTGCGGTAAAGGGACCAATCCGCAGTATGTCTGCATCCAGCCGCTTGCCATCCGGGGTTATCACCGGTGCATTAAAGCGTGCCACTTCGCCGGTAGCCGTCATCTCCTGCTGCAGCAGGAACCATAACCCTTCCAGTTCAGCCAGGGTCGGAATGCGCTTGCGCTCAGCAAATGCCAGCAATTCGGATCGCTGCGGGTACTGGGCCGTAATCATGGAATCAGTCACAAGACCTCGCAGCTCCTGTGCCTGTTGCTTGACCACACCGAACACTTCACCCAACTGACCACTGCGGGCGCGCAGCGCTTCGCCCTGTTCAGTCAACGCATCCTCGTTGGCTTGAAACGAGGCTTTCAGGGTTTCCTGTTCATTCTCGGCAGCGGCCAGGCGAGCTTTTGCCTGTTGCAGCAGCATCTGTTGGCGCGCATGATCTCCTCGAAACTCATCCAGTCGCTCCGCATCACGGACACGGTCTTCGTTTACGTCCGTGCGTATCTGCTGCAGCAGTTGTTGCAACTCATTGGCATGAACCGGGACCGTCAGCGTGCAGGACAGGGCAACCAGTATCGATTTCAACAGATTTCTCACAGTGCCTCTCCTGTCAGCTCAAGCGGCAACTCCAGCAGCTCGGGCACCGACTGCTGCCGCGCCACACTGATTCCCTTTCGGATCGACCAGTTAAACTGATCATCCAGTGTTTCCCAACCGCCCTGCTCACGACTCCAGCGACCGCTTTCTTCACCGTCCAGCGTTTGATAATACAAACCGACCCGACCCAGTCTTAAGAAGGTCACTTCACGATCGGATTCCTGCTGTTCCAGCGTGCCACTCCAGGCCTCAAGGGTGCGACCATACTCGGCCTCGATCTGGTAGGCTTCCAGAATCTGACGGTATTTTTCTGCAAGACTCACATCGGCCCGATCAAGCAAACGCGCCAGACGCTCGACCCGCTGCTCTCGCTCTTGTGGCAGAAACGGCATATCAGATGCTACAAACTGCTCCAGCATCGCCTGCATCCGAACCAGTAACGGCAGTGTCGCCTGCTCAGTTTCGGCCAGGGACGCAAGCTGAGTCTCAATATCGGCCAGCTCGCGAGCCTGGTCTTCAATCATGCGTGACAGCTGACGATTATAGGCTTCCACCAGATCAGCCTGACGCAGTACCGCACTGTACTCTTCGTAGTTTTCCCGAGTCTGGCTATCCAGCTGGTTGATACTGCGTTGTACTTCAGCCCCTTCGCGATGGCTCTGTTGCAGCGTCTTCTGTGTCTGGTCAAGCGGCCCGGCCTGGACCAGCAGCGACACCGAACAGCCAAGAGCAAACAGAGCAGCCTTACTGTATATGGTCTGCATGACTAACCCAATATGTAATTTTAATGAAAACGATTCGCATTATTTAGTCTGTTGTCATGAAATGCAACCCTGAATTGGTATCAGGGATGATGTCACTTCGACCAAAACGGAAAGTATTACGACCGGAGGCCCCGTCAAGGGCGGGGCCATTGGAAATATCAGTATTTCCAGCCAAGCGTCAGCATGGCGTTGCGTGGGGCACCATAATAGGCTTGAGCCCAGCGGACGCTGTTGATGTACTTCTCGTCTGTCACATTGTTGATATTCAACGTAGCGGTCAGGTTCTTGTCGATACGGTAGCTGGCCATCAGATCAACCAGGGTATAGGCATCCTGAGTCGCTACCGCACTGGACACCTCGTCCTGCCAGCGCACACTGCCGCCCACCTTCAGCTGAGGCATTGAGGGGATGCGATAGGTGGTTGCCAGCTTGAGCATGTGGCGAGGGGTTTCTGTTTTGGTGCGGTTGCCATCGGCGTCTTCGATGTCGACATACGCATAGCCGGCGTTTGCCTGCCAGCCGGGCATCAGCTCACCGGAAAGGTCAGCCTCGAATCCTTTGCTGCTAACGCCATCGACACCACGGTAATAGCTTTGCCCATCGCCAAAGGTTCCTGCCAGTTCGGGCACATTTTCCTGCTCGGAGCGGAAAATTGACACCGAGCCGTAGGCACGCCCTCCAAACAGATCCGCTTTGATGCCGGTTTCGTAGGTCGTGCCAGTAAGGGGATCAAGCAGACTGCGGTTTTCGTCCTGCTCTTCCTGCGCTTCAAAAATTTCGGTATAGCTGGCATACCAGGTATAAGTGTCATTCAGTGCATAGGTCAGACCCGCATACGGCACCAGCTCCAGGTCATATTCCGTATCGCGGCTGCTGCCATAACTGGAGCCTTCGCTTTCAAGGGTCACGGCTTTCAGGCCGGCCAGCAGGTGCAGATTGTCAGTCAGGCTGAAGCGCCCCGTGGTATAGGCACTGCTTTGTTTGTGTACCCACTCACTGCCATCGACAGCGGCATCGAACGCGGGTTCAGGATAGCTGCCATCAAACGCACCCGTTGCACTCAAATCAGTACCAATACCCTGGCCATAGTTGGACTCATCCCATATCTCTGATTTAAACCACTGGGCCCCCACAATCAGCTCATGCTCACGTCCGCCCAGCTCGAAAGGGCCGGAAGCGTGGAGATCGGCAACCCACTGCTCGGTTTCCATATCATATCGGCTCGGATAGGCCTTGAGACCAAGGCCCGTATCAGGATCGGGCGTACCATAAACATAAAACAGCTTACTGTCCGATTCTGTTTCGGTGTGGGTCAGTCGTGCTGTTGCGGTCCATCCATTGGCCAGCGTTTCACGCAACTCGGCAAAGGTGTTGAGCGTCTGGTTATTCCAGTAGGACCAATCAGCGGAGGTGCTGGTGGATACGTCATAGTCGGTCGGCGTGCCGTCGGTGAACTGCATCGGCAGGGCACCCCACAGCGGACTGTCCGAATCATCCTGCTGCCGGCTGTGCCCCAGGGTCAGCAGGGTGGTCTCACTCAGATCGGCTTCCAGCACGCCATAGAACAGGTCACGCTGTTTCTCATAGCGATCCAGATAGGATTTTCCATCCTCAAGGGCAATGACTCCTCGCCCCCGTACTGTGCCGGCATCATTGATCGCACCTGACAGGTCACCCTGCATGCGATAACGTTCCCATGAACCAGCGCTGATATTGCCGGATGCCTGCGTTTCTCGCGTCGGACGCTTGCGCACCAGGTTGACCGTTGCAGAAGGATTGCCACTGCCGGACATAAGACCATTGGCACCACGCAAGACCTCTACCCGGTCATACAGGGCCGTATCCAGATCACCCATCTGGTTGCCGTATACCGCAGGTACGCCCAACCCATCGAGCTGAAAGTTGGTGATATCAAAACCGCGTGCCGTGTAGTAGGTGCGATCGGTTTCCACGCGCTCCACATTCACGCCCGGCGTAATGGCCAGTACATCGTTGAGATTATCGAGACCGAAGTCATCCATCTGCTGACGATTGACACTGGTCAGCGCCTGGGGCGTTTCAAGTGGTGTCAGAGCCAGCCCCGTCGCGCTGCGCGTGGCCGGTGCCTGATAGGTTTCACTGTTTTCAGTGGAGGCGCTGCCTCTGATTTCGACCACTTCCTGATCAATAGCAGCCTCGGCTGCAGTGGCGGGTTGAGTCATGGTGTAGGTGGACAGGGCCATCACCACGGCGAGGTGAAGCGGGCTGGGTTTTAGCTGCATGTTACATTGCTCTCTGAAAGTAAGATGATGATTTTCAGCATCCGTGCCTGTAACGTGCGATTAATCTAAACGATAATGCTTTTTATTTAAATAAGCATTTGTAACTATTTGGCTATATTTTTATTCCCCGAGGAAACCGCCACTCTGCCGCCGCCACAACCAGGCATAGCGGCCCCCAAGGGCCAGCAATTCATGATGGCTGCCCTGCTCGACCACCCGCCCGGCCTCAAGCACAATAAGGCGATCCATGGCGGCGATGGTGGATAATCGGTGCGCAATAGCGATTACCGTCTTACCCGCCATCAGTTGCGCCAGATTCTCCTGAATGGCCGCTTCCACCTCGGAGTCAAGTGCCGAGGTCGCTTCATCCAGCACCAGAACCGGCGCATTCTTCAGCAACACACGGGCAATGGCGATGCGCTGTCGCTGCCCACCCGAAAGCTTGACGCCTCGCTCACCCACATGGGCATCGTAGCCGTGTCGCCCGTTGGCATCCTGCAATTGCGGGATGAACTGATCCGCATGCGCCATTCGCACCGCCGCCTGCATCTCGGCTTCGGTTGCATCCGGTCGGCCATAGAGGAGGTTTTCGCGAATCGACCGGTGCAAAAGAGACGTATCCTGACTGACCACCCCAATGGCGGCTCTGAGACTGTCCTGGGTCACCTCGCGAATGGGCTGGTCATCAATCCGAATCTCGCCCTGATCGGTGTCATACAGCCGCAGCAGCAAACTGACCAGAGTGGATTTGCCCGCTCCCGAACTGCCGACAACACCGACCTTTTCACCCGCCTTTATGCTCAATGACAGGTCCTTGATCACAGGCCGGCCCGGCTCATAGCCAAACCGGATCGCGTCGAAATCGATATTGCCATTGACGATGCGCAACGGCTTTGCATCCGGTTTGTCTACCAACGCATGCGGCTGAGCAAGTGTGCCCTGACCATCCTGTACCGTGCCGATATTACGAAACAGGGCCGCAATCTCCCACATGATGAACTGGGACAGACTTTTCAGGCGCAGCGTCAGCGAGACCGCGATAGTGATTGCTCCCGCCGTGACACTGCCATCCTGCCAGAGCAGGATAGACAGGGCGGCCGTGGAAAAGATCAGCAATGCGTTCAGCATCCAGAGGGCAATATTGAGCCCGGTAATCCTGCGCATCAGCGGATACACCGTATCCAGAAAACCCTGCATGCTGCGGCGCGCATACTCATGTTCGCGCTCGGAATGGGCAAACAGTTTCAGCGTATGAAAATTGGTATAGCTGTCGACGATTCGCCCGGTCATTTCAGACTGTGCATCTGCCTGCAGGCTCGCATGCCGCTTCAGCCTCGGCACCTGCACAAAAAGCAGAAACAGATAACACGCCACCCACGCCAGAAGCGGCATCGACAGGCGCCAGTCGGCGGATATGATCAATGCGGTCATGCCGGACAGGTAGACCAATACATAAAGCAACACATCCAAAAGCTTCATGACGGTTTCCCGCAGCGACTCGGATGTTTGCATTACCTTGGTCGCCAGTCGGCCGGCGAACTCGTTCTGATAGAAGCGATGACTCTGACCCAGCAGGTATCGATGGGCATTCCAGCGAATCGCGGCACTCATGTTGATAAACAGCGACTGGTGAAACAGCATGGAGTGAGCGACCACCGCCAATGGCATAACCACCAGGACCAGCAGTGTCATGCCCCAGAGCCTTACACCTTCCTGCGCAAACAGCTCGCTTGGTTCACGACTGCCCAGCCAGTCCACCAGATTGCCCAGAAAGCCAAACATCGCGACCTCGATGCTGGCAACCACCAGCGTCATGACACCCAGCAGCAGCAGCGCCTTTTCATAGCCACGGCAATAGAAGCGAAAGAAGGCCCACAACCCCTGAGGTGGTTGCTCTATAGGGCGCTCGGGGAAGGCCTGCGTCAGACGCTCAAAAAACGTAAACATGGGAAATCTCCAGAGTAATCAGCGCAGACGGCGGCGTGCCAGCAGCCAGACGAAGTAACTGCCGCCCACCACCGAGGCGAGCAGTCCGGCAGGAATCTGTTGTGGCCAGATCAGAATGCGTCCAAACCAGTCTGCCAACAGCATCAACACCAGCCCCAGAGCAGCGGCGACCAGCAATTGGGGAACCGCACGCCGCGCGCCCAGCATACTGGCCATATGAGGTGCCAACAGTCCGACAAAGGCGATCGGACCCAGCATTGAGGTAATCAACGCCGTCATCAGGGCAACCAACAACAGCAATAAAATACGTGCACGTGACCGGTCCAGGCCGCGCCCGGCGGCAAAGTCATCACCAATGGCGATCAATGTCAGGGCGCGTCGAGCCAGCACCGCGAGCAGAATACCCAGCAAGGCTCCTGCCGCAAGTAATACGGATTGAGATGAAGAAATACGGTAGGTCGAACCGGCCAGCCAGCCCAGAATCGCCGTGGTATCTTCCGTACCACGCGCCAGCGAGAACTGCACCACTGCATCCAACAGCGCCGCCAGCGAAATGCCGGTCAGGGCCATCATGCCGGGCGCGTAGTCATGGCGCCGCCCGAGCAACAGCAACAGGGCCAGTACCGCGAGACTGCCGCCAAAGGCCACCAGCGGCCCCGCCTCGCGGATCGAGCCACCAAACAGTACGACACTCATAACCAGGGCCAGTGTTGCCCCGGCGGAAAGTCCCAGAATATCCGGACTGGCCAGCGGATTCCGAATCAGGCGCTGCAGCACGACACCCGCCACAGCCAGACCGGCGCCGGCACTGGCAGCCGCCAGCACCCGAGGCCAGCGCAGTGAAAGCACCAGCTCGTCAGGCCAGCTCCATTGCCAACCCTCGGCAGTTGGCGCCAGCGTCAACGACAGACACGCCAGCATCACTGCCGTCAGCATCAGCAGCCCGGCTGTCAGCGGATGCAATTGCTGCCGCCCTTCGGGTAACTGACGCCCGGCATCACCACCGCCAAGGCGGTTACGCGCCAGCCAGATCAAGGCAGGTGCACCAATCAGAGCTGCGGCAGCGCCGCTGGGCACCAGATTCGACGACCATTGACTGAACAGCAACGCCAGTGCATCCGTGGCAAGCAACAGCAGTGCTCCCAGCAGCAGGCTGAATGCCATTTCGTCTCGTGCACTTCGACTGCCCAGCATGCGTGCCAGATTAGGCGTCAACAGGCCAATGAATCCGATCAGCCCAACCGCTGTGATACTGACCGACGTTAACCAGAGCGAGACCAGGATCAGCACCAGCATCACCGGCAGCAGATTCATGCCTCGCCCCTGAGCAGCCGTATCCCCAAGACGCAGCAGTGTCAGCGGCCTGGCGGCAAGCAACAACAGCACAGGGATGGGCCAAAGCCTTGGCAGCAGCCATTCCACCCAGCCCCAATCCGTTTGGGCCAGATCCCCCGCCCCCCAGATGAACAGATTGCGCGCATACTGATCGTTCAGCAGCACCAGTCCCGATGCGATGGCACCCAACAGCAGATTGACCGCCATGCCGGCCAGCACCACCGGCAAGCCACGCAGGCCGGTACGTCCTGCTATCAGCACAACCAGCACCACCGCCAGCATGGCACCGGCGATGGCGGCCCAGCTGCCCCACAAAGCCGCCAAAGTGGGTGATATCAGCGTAATAACGACCAGTCCCAACCATGCCCCAGACGCCGCGCCCAGCGTCATGGGAGATACCAGCGGGTTTTGCAGGAGCTGTTGCAGCACGCTGCCGGTCAACCCCATGACAGCACCGACCAGCAGCGCCATTACCACACGCGGCAGCGACGAAAACCAGTACTGATAGCCGGCAAAATCGGTCGGGGTATCACCCAGCAACAGCCGCCATTGCGCTGCAGCCGTCAGAGGCGTTTCGATTTGCAGGTGCAGTCCAGCGATGATCAGCAGCAACATGCCGCACAAGGTGTAGCGTTGTATCAAGGCTGGATCTCCAGCAGGGCATCGGTAATGGCCTCAGCCAAATGCTGGATTGACAGCGCACCACCATAGGTCCAGACCGGCTTGACCGGGGCCAGACGCTTGTTCTGTACAAAGGGCATGAACTGCCAGAGCGGCATATTGAACAGCTGATCACGTTTGGGGAAAGGCTCGATATAGAGCAGAATCCCATCACCCACGGCCGCCAGATCCGTCACCTGTTTTTGCACCTGCCCCCAAGTGGTCACCGGCTGAGGCAATGCATTTTCAAGGCCAAGGGCATCCAGCGCAGCTTCAACCATTGAATTGGCGCCATATACGCGGGCATGCGTCGCATCACCCAGTCGCACCACGGCCACCTTCGGCATGATGCCGCCAAAGTGATCCTGTACCTGTGCCGCCAGCTCGCTCAGGCGGCGATCACGCTGTTTTAACCGGTTATGCGCCAGCGGCTCGCGCTCCAACACCTTTGCCAGCGTCAGGAAAGATTCTTCTACCGCTGCCACATTATTATGGTCGGCTCGGTAGTTATCGAAATAAAGCACCGGTGCGATGGACTCCAGCTTCTCCAGCAATCCGCGCTGTTGAGAACCGATAATGATCAGATCGGGCTTGAGCGATACCAGCAACTCCAGGCTCGGCTCATCACGACGCCCTACATCCACAATACCTTCAGGCAAGGCCGGCCGGGCGACCCAGTCTCGGTAGCCACGAATATCGGCCACGCCTACGGGGGTTACACCCAGCTCAATCAGCTCCTCCGTTGCCCCCCAGTTCAGTGCCACTACACGTTGGGGTGATTGGTCAAACGGCTGCACACCTCGGCTGTCATGCACTTCTATTGCGAGAGCGGTTTTAATGCTCAGCAGAACCAACAGCAGTCCGGTCATGAGCGTCTTACATCGACGTAAAAAAATAGACATTGTTTTCAAGCAACCACGGCCACAGGCAGATCCCGTTCGGGATGCACACACAGGCGAATATTGATGTTATAAAGGCTGGATAGAGTTTGTTCACAGAGCATCTGTGTCGGCTCACCGTCAAAGGCGGGCACTCCCTCTTTGAGGGCAAGAATACGGTCGGCGTAGCGCATGGCCAGGTTGATGTCGTGCAGGATCACCACAACCCCGCGACCTGTTTCCCGGTTGAGCCGATAGAGCATCGACATGAGTTCGTATTGATGCGACAGATCCAGTGCCGATGTCGGCTCGTCCAGCAGCAGAAGCGGAGACTGCTGTGCCAGCAGCATCGCCACCCAGGCGCGCTGACGCTCACCACCTGACAAGAGGTCGGTCATCTGATCAGCGTACTGAAGCACATCCGTCTGTCGCATAGCCACTTCTGCGCAGCGATGATCCTCATGGCTCCAGCGGGCCAACAGCCCTCGCCAGGGATAACGCCCTTGCAGCACCAGCTCACGCACGCTCATGCCCGCTACAGCCGGCAGCTGCTGGGGCAGAAAGGCGACTTCACGCGCCAGCTCTCGCTGAGAATAGGCCGACAAGGCGCGGGCATTCAGCTCCACGCGCCCTTCATCCGGCGTCAGCTGCCGTGCCAGCAGCTTCATCAGCGTGGACTTGCCGGAACCGTTATGGCCCAGAATCACGGTTATCTGATCAGTGGCAAGGCGCAACTGATCAAGAGAAAGGATGGTTCGCCCTCCTCGATGGATACGAATATTATTCAGCTCCAGCATCCGGACTCCACTCCTCCTGCAAACGTTTGATGCGCAGCGCCATCGGCTGACGCGGACAGGTTTTGCACAACTCACCATCCTGCCGGCGGTAATGCTGGCAACAGGCCTTGCGATCAAGCGCCAGCTCTCGGCCACCGTGCGGCAAGCTGAACATCATCAGCGTACTGGCCCCCTGCAAGCCAGTACCCTCCAGCCAGTGCTCTGCAAGCAGACGTATGTCGGTGTGATTGCACTGCATCAGTGAAGAACGCATGCGCAACAGGGTTGCCAGGATACGATCGGCCAGCAGGCGCCTGAGCAAAGCGGGGTTAACCCTGATCTGCTGCCCTAGCTCAGCAAGCAGGGATTCACACGCCTCTCGCAGATGGGCCATCGCCTGACGACGACATGCAACCCGCCCATCGATCGCCCCATTCCCAAGCGTCATGCCCACGACAAGCGTACCGCTGCGATGTTGCCCAACCTGTGCCAGATTCAGCGTCTGTTGCAGTAACTCGGTCGCCAGCAACGCCAGCAGTACCGGCTGCCAGATCATCAAGTTCCAGGCGCGTGCACTCCAGTAATGCCGTCCAGCGTCCGGATATTGCTGCTGCAGAGCCTCTATCAACCGGCCAATCTCATGACTGTTTCCCCTGTTGAACACCATCAGCTCAGGTCCCAGGCTTCCCTGCTCAACATTTAGGCCGGGCAGAATACGTCGACACAGCTGAATCAACTGCGCTTCTGAAGGCTCGGGTAATCTGCTGACAGCCTGTACCGGTACCACACCATCTCCTGAATCGGCTCATTAGGCCGGCCAGAATAATTGTATATGATATAAATAACAACGATTCGCATTATAAATTATGGTCAGGACTATATAGCCGATACAAAAAAACCCGCCGAAGCGGGTTTTTTGATTGGTGTGCTACTTAACGCGAGACAGGCTCACACCGCCTTGTGGGCGATGATGTCCTTCCACTTGGCCGGGCCGGTGGTGTGTACGGATTCGCCTGAAGTATCAACTGCTACGGTAACCGGCATATCCTTCACTTCGAACTCGTAGATCGCTTCCATACCCAGTTCCGGGAAGGCGATAACATCGGCATGAGTAATCGCCTTGGATACCAGATAGGCGGCGCCGCCCACGGCCATCAGGTACACGGCCTGGTTGTCCTTGATCGCGTCAATGGCGATCGGGCCGCGCTCGGACTTGCCGATCATACCCAGCAGTCCTGTGCTTTCCAGGATCTGGCGGGTGAACTTGTCCATGCGGGTAGAGGTAGTCGGGCCAGCCGGGCCCACCACTTCGTCACGGACCGGATCGACCGGGCCCACGTAGTAGATGAAGCGGCCTTTCAGATCCACCGGCAGCTCTTCGCCGTTGTTCAGCATTTCAACCATGCGCTTGTGCGCGGCGTCGCGACCGGTCAGCATCTTGCCGTTGAGCAGGATGGTCTCGCCGACTTTCCACTCTTTTACCGCTTCCGGGGTGATCTCGTCCAGGTTGACGCGGCGAGTGTTGGCACCGACCTCGAAGGTCACTTCCGGCCAGTCATCCAGGCTCGGCGGCGTCAGCACGGCCGGACCATTGCCGTTCAGGGTGAAGTGGGTGTGACGAGTAGCAGCACAGTTCGGGATCATGCACACCGGCAGTGAAGCGGCGTGAGTCGGGTAATCCTTGATTTTCACATCCAGAATGGTGGTCAGACCGCCCAAGCCCTGAGCGCCAATGCCCAAGGCGTTGACCGCGTCCATGATCTCCAGACGCAGTTCTTCAACTCGGTTCTGCGGGCCACGCTCGCGCAATTCATGAATGTCGATCGGATCCATCAGGGATTCTTTCGCCATCACGGCCGCTTTCTCGGCAGTACCGCCGATACCGATGCCCAGCATGCCCGGCGGGCACCAGCCGGCCCCCATGGTCGGTACGGTCTTGACGATCCAGTCAACGATGCTGTCGGACGGGTTGAGCATCGCCATCTTGGACTTGTTCTCGGAACCGCCACCCTTGGCCGCCACGTGAACTTCCACTTCGTCGCCTTCAACGATTTCGTAGTGAATCACCGCCGGGGTGTTGTCCTTGGTGTTCTGACGCTTGCCGGCTGGATCAGCCAGGATGGAGGCACGCAGTACGTTGTCCGGATTCATGTAGGCGCGACGAACACCTTCGTTGACCATGTCGGTCACGGACATTTTGGCGTCCCACTGTACGTTCATACCCACTTTCAGGAACACGGTCACGATGCCGGTATCCTGACACAGCGGACGGTGGCCTTCGGCACACATGCGGGAGTTGATCAGGATCTGCGCCATGGCGTCTTTTGCCGCCGGGTTTTCCTCTTTCAGATAGGCTTCGTGCACACCCTGCACGAAATCGATCGGGTGATAGTAGGAAATGAACTGCAGCGCATCGGCGATGCTGCTGATGAAATCATCCTGGCGAATAACGCTCATTGACGACTCTCCAATCTGGCTGGTTTGGGTTCACTGAGGTCGGGCCAGTCCAGGGACTGGCAGAATCTGGGGCAGCATTATACACCAATTTGGCCCCTTAACTTCTCGGGTATTGGTATTAGAACAGGGGCGGCAACGGGTCGATCAGCGCTACACAAAACAACAGGCCGAAGCCCAGCAACAGTCGTGCCGTGGCAGGTGTCAATGCTGAACGCTGCTGCGGCTGTGCATTGAGCAGGCCGACCGGCTTCAGCGTCAGGAGCAGACTCGGCAGCAGCCAGAAGGCACCGGGCAGCAGCCCCAGCGCCAGCAGCAATGCCAGCAGCAGATAGGCGAGCGCCAGCAGCACGCAGTAAAGCCGCACCGAGAAATGATACCCGGCTCTGACTGTCAACGTATTGTGACCGTCGCGCTGATCGGTTTCGTAATCTCTCAGCTCATTACTCAACAACAGCAGAGAGACCAGCAAACTCACCGGCAGCGATTGCAGCACCAGTTCAGCCGTCACTGATGCACCCAACGCAACGGCACTGCCGCTGATCATCAACACACCCATCAACCAGAACACCAGCACCACACCAAGCCCACGACTTTTGTAGTTGACCGGCTTGAGGGTATAGCCCAGCGCGCCCGCCAGTCCCAGCAAACAGAGCAACAGAAAGTTAACGCCTCTCAGGCTGACAAAATAGAGCGCTATAACACTGGCCAGCAGAAAACAGAGCATGCCCAGTCGAAAGTGACGCTGCACGGCACGTACCTTCCACTCGCTGTCGGGATAGCGACGCAGCAACGGCAGATCACTGTAGTCATTGATCAGGTTTACGCCAGCCTGCAGCAGCACGCCACTGACCAGTACCAGCACTGCCTGCAGCGAGTTGAATTGCCCCTGCTGCCAGGCCAGCAGCAGGCCGATCGAACAGGTGACAAGCGCGACCGGGAAGCTGAACGGGCGCACCGCACCGATGAAGGTATATTTGTCAGGAGTTTTCATTCAGGCCAGCTGCCCAACAAGGGTTATTCAAAAAAATGGGGAGCAAGGGCTCCCCACTGGATTGCGTGCGAGTCAGTGTGTATCAGCCACGCGCCGGCGCGTTGGGCAGATCACGCATCAACAGCGCGTAGGTCATGTCGGTATCGAAGTCGACCGGAATACGCATGCGATGCCCGGAGCCCGGGGCCACGTCAGCTGCCTGACCTTTCTTGTCCAGCATTTCCTGCAATACAAAACGCTTGTTGCCGGCGGGTGTCATCAACTCCAGGGTATCACCCTTCCTGAAGTGGTTTTTCACATCCACTTCGACGAAGCCGGTCTGCGCATCATGGCCGATGATCTCGCCCACAAACTGCTGATGCACGCCAACGGAGTTACCGGTTTCGTAGTTCTGATACTCATCGTGCACATGACGACGGTAGAAGCCTTCGGTGTAGCCACGGTTGGCCAGATTTTCCAGCGTATCCATCAGACTCATGTCGAACGGTTTGCCTGCCACCGCATCGTCGATCGCCTTGCGGTAGGCCTGAGCGGTGCGCGCTACATAGTAGTGCGACTTGGTGCGGCCTTCGATCTTGAGCGAGTCCACACCCATCTCGGCCAGCTTGTGCACATGCTGGATGGCACGCAGGTCCTTGGAGTTCATGATGTAGGTACCGTGCTCATCCTCGAACGCCGGCATGTACTCGCCGGGCCGGGTCTCTTCCTGCAGCAGGAAGATGCGATCGGTGGGCTTGCCCTCACCCAGCGCCGGTTGAGCTTCGTCGGCCTGCGCATTGGGATCGAAGGACTGTACCGGCACCACATCACCGGATTCGTCTTCCTTCGCTTCGTGTGCGTCGTACTTCCAGCGGCAGGTATTGGTGCAGGTACCCTGATTGGGGTCACGGTGGTTGATGTAGCCGGACAACAGGCAGCGACCGGAATAGGCGATGCAGAGCGAACCGTGCACGAACACTTCCAGCTCCATCTCAGGACACTGCTGACGGATCTCGGCGATCTCGTCCAGCGACAGCTCGCGGGACAGGATGATGCGCTCGATACCGGCCCGGTGCCAGAACTTCACCGACGCCCAGTTCATGGTGTTGGACTGTACCGACAGATGGATCGGCAGATCCGGGTACTTGTCCTTCACCATCATGATCAGACCGGGGTCGGACATGATCAAGGCATCCGGCCCCATCGCAATGACCGGATCCAGATCCTTCATGTAGGTTTTGAGCTTGGAGTTGTGCGGCATGATATTGCTGGCAACAAAGAATTTCTTGCCCATCTCATGCGCAATGCGAATCCCTTCGGCCAGGTTGTCGTGCGTAAAGTCATTATTACGCACCCGCAGGCTATAGCGGGGCTGACCCGCATAAACCGCATCGGCCCCGTAGGCAAATGCATACTTCATGTTTTTCAGTGTCCCGGCGGGGGACAGCAGTTCAGGTGTTCGCATAGAGTCTGTGTAATCTGAGTAGTTATAGGGCCTGGTTGCAGGCAGACAGGTGAACCTCAAACAGGGGTGTGTAAATGGAGCCACGCTCACCCGGGCGGCTCTGAAACAACACCACTGAATCCGCCGGTGTGGTCAGTCCCGGTTGCGGCCAGCAATCGGGCACCTCGAACCGGTTACTGGCCGGCAAACGGGCCAGCGTAATATGAGGTTTGAAATCGCGCTCATCATACCGAATTCCAGCTTCCTTGGCGATCTCGACCATCTGCCGGTGCAGCTCCATCAATGGCTCGCTTTCGCTCGTCAGCGCCGCCAGTACGGCCAGACGCGGATTGGCCTTATAATAGGCCAGCCGATCCAGCTGCACCATAAAGCTGCCCTGCCGCTTGAGCCGCTCACGGCACAACTGTTCCAGTTCGGTCACCTGATCCAGTGTCACCTCACCTGTAAAACAGAGCGTTAGATGATAGTTGGCCGAGTCAACCCAGTGGGCATCCAGACCGCGATCATAGGCACACAGCGTATCGGCGCAGTCGGACAGCGGCCGCGCAATCCGCTCAGGTACAGGCAGTGCAAAAAATGTTCTCAGATTCATGTCGTATGGCTGCTCAGTGCCAGCAACGGCACGAGCAGCCTTTACCTTCCTGTTATTTTGCGGCTTTTGCCATCAGTGTCTTCTGCGCCGGATGCGACAGTACAGACTTGATCCAGCGATGCACCTCGGGATAGGCGCTGTAGTCAAATCCACCCAGTTTGGGCCAGCTCAGCACCATGGCGCCATGAATGTCCGCAATGGTGAAATGATCGCCACTGACCCATTCACGTTCCTGCAACTGCTGCTCCAGCGTCGGCAGAAAACGGTTCAGCTCGCTACTCGCGCGCTCAATCACTGACTGATCAGGGTTGTCCTTGTTGAACTTGAACTGGATCAGCATATCCAGTGCCGGCACTTCCATCTGATTGCTGACAAAGAGTGACCAGCGCAGGATATCCGCTTCTTCTTCCGGAGTCGTGCCCCAAAGACGACCGTTGCCGTACTTGCGCGCCAGATAGAACAGAATCGCCTGCGTCTCGAACAGCACCAGATCACCATCCACCAACGTCGGAATTTTTCCGGTCGGGTTCAATGCACGGTATTCACTGGACTGGGTCTGTTCACTGCGCGGCAGCATATCCACCGCTTCATACTCCAGCCCCAGCTCTTCAAGCGCCAGCATCACCATGCCGGCACGGGAAAATACACTGCCATATACCTTGATCATGCTACTGCTGCTCCACTTTGAGTTGCAGATTGTTCAACTGCTGTCGAATACGCAACAGATCCTGATTGATCTGGCGTCGGGTACCATCAATTGCGCTGATCGCCTGTTCATTCTGGCGAATGCGTTGCGCCAACTCGGCGCTGCCGCCCTGCCCGTCCTGCAGGCCGGTCAATTGCTGAGTCAGCTCCTGCTGTACCTTGAGCCGACCTTCACTCTCCACTTTCAGGCCCTGTTCCAGCGTGCTCAGCTGCTGTTCCAGCCCCTTAAGTCGAGTGTCCAGCCGTTGCTGCGTGCTGCTGGCAGCAGCCTTTGCAGCGCTGGCCTCTTCAAGCGCCTTACCTGCCTGAGCCGCCTGCTGGCGGACCGATTTCAGACTGCTGCCCAACTCGGCCAGAGAGCCCTCAAGTGTTTTCAACTGTTCGGCATGCGCATCCAGCTGAGGCTTGTTACGCTGATAGGCAATGGTCCACAGCTTGGCAATTTCAGAGTCAACATGGGTCACCCGCTCATTCACACGCCCACTCAGGTCTTCCAGCCGCTGCTGCAGCGTCTGACCGGATTGAGCGGCGCTGTCAGACGTGACCTCCAGCATTTCCTCCAGCA
This sequence comes from Marinobacterium sp. MBR-109, assembly GCF_040547565.1. NCBI lineage: Bacteria > Pseudomonadati > Pseudomonadota > Gammaproteobacteria > Oceanospirillales > Oceanospirillaceae > Marinobacterium > Marinobacterium sp. MBR-109. The sequence continues at coordinate 147,423 of NZ_JBEPPZ010000007.1, read as the reverse complement.
CCTCTACCCGCTGCTGTGCCTGAGTCAAATCCTGCTCCAGCTGCTGCAAACGCCCCTGGTGTTCCGTAAGCGTGAAACCCAGGTAACCCACCCCGGCTACCAACAGCAGCAGGATCAACGTTATCAGAAGGCTGCCGCCCCGCCCCGCTCCAGCAGGAGCGGGCGCAGCCGCCGCACGTTCAGGGGCGACACTGGAAGAAGAGCGGGACACCGGCTCGGCCGCTATCGATTCCAGCCCGGCCGTGTCCAGGCCTGGCTCCTTGCGTTCACTCATGATGTTTCGATTTCTCTGTCGGCGTTAAGCGCTCAACCCTAGCAGGTTTGCCGGGAACGAAAAAGCCCCGCGTATGCGGGGCTTTCAGGGCCATCAAAGGCGTGAGGGAGGCTGAATTACATCATGCCGCCCATGCCACCCATTCCGCCCATGCCGCCCATGTCAGGCATGCCACCGGCGTTCTCTTCCGGGTGGTCAGCAACCATGGCTTCGGTGGTGATCATCAGACCGGCGATGGAAGCAGCCGCCTGCAACGCAGAACGGGTTACCTTGGCCGGGTCGATGATGCCCATTTCCATCATGTCGCCGTACTCTTCGGTACCGGCGTTGAAGCCGAAGGCGCCTTCACCTGCACGTACCTTGTCAACGACTACAGAGCCTTCGCCACCGGCGTTGCCCACGATCTGACGCAGCGGCGCTTCCATGGCACGCAATGCCAGCTGGATGCCGATGGTCTGGTCATGGTTGTCGCCTTCCAGGCCTTCCACCTTGCTCAGGGCACGGATCAGGGCAACACCACCGCCCGGTACCACACCTTCTTCAACCGCAGCACGGGTCGCGTGCAAGGCATCGTCAACGCGGGCTTTCTTCTCTTTCATTTCCACTTCAGTGGCAGCACCCACCTTGATTACGGCCACACCGCCTGCCAGCTTGGCAACGCGTTCCTGCAGCTTTTCACGATCGTAGTCAGACGTAGTTTCTTCGATCTGGGTACGGATCTGCTGTACACGTGTCTCAATATCAGCTTTGGTACCGGAGCCATCGACAATCACCGTGTTTTCCTTGGTGATGTTGATGCGCTTGGCAGTACCCAACTGTTCCAGGGTCACGGTTTCCAGGCTCAGGCCGATCTCTTCAGAGATCACCTGACCACCGCTGATCACGGCGATATCCTGCAGCATCGCCTTGCGACGGTCGCCAAATCCAGGGGCCTTGACGGCACACACCTTGACGATACCGCGCATGGTGTTGACCACCAGCGTCGCCAGCGCTTCACCCTCAACATCTTCAGCTACGATCAGCAGCGGACGGGAAGACTTTGCAACCTGCTCCAGTGTTGGCAACAGTTCACGAATATTGGAGATTTTCTTGTCTACCAGCAGGATGAACGGGTCTTCCAGCTCAGCTGACATGTTCTCCTGGTTGTTGATGAAGTAGGGAGACAGGTAGCCACGATCGAACTGCATACCTTCAACCACATCCAGTTCGTTATCGAAGCCGGATCCTTCTTCAACAGTGATGACACCGTCCTTGCCAACACGCTCCATCGCTTCAGCGATGATGCGGCCGATTTCCGGATCAGAGTTTGCAGAGATGGTGCCCACCTGCGCGATCGCTTTGGAGTCTTCGCAAGGTACAGACATGGCTGCCAACTGCTCAACAACCGCCTTCGCAGCCTTGTCGATGCCGCGCTTGAGGTCCATCGGGTTCATGCCGGCGGCAACGGACTTCAGGCCTTCGTTCACGATCGCCTGAGCCAGAACGGTTGCAGTGGTGGTACCGTCACCGGCCACATCGTTGGCCTTGGAAGCGACTTCCTTGACCATCTGTGCACCCATGTTCTCGAACTTGTCTTTCAGTTCGATCTCTTTGGCGACGGATACGCCATCCTTGGTCACAGTCGGTGCACCGAAGGACTTGTCCAGTACCACGTTACGGCCTTTCGGGCCCAGAGTTGCCTTTACTGCATCAGCCAGGATGTTCACGCCCTTGAGCATGCGCTGACGGGCATCATCACCAAAACGTACGTCTTTAGCAGCCATTGTTCACTAGTCCTGTATTCAGTATCGAGTTAATAAGTTGACGATTTGAGCGACGCGAAGCTGAGCTTTCAGTCTTCCAGGACGCCGTAGATCTCACCTTCCTGCATGATCAGCAGTTCATCACCATCGACCTTGACGGTGTTGGAGCCGGCATACTGACCGAAGAGGATCTTGTCACCCACTTTTACGGAAGGCGCCTGAATCTCACCGTTGTTGAGAGTCCGGCCCGGACCTACTGCCACGACTTCGCCACGGTTGGGCTTCTCGGCTGCAGAGCCCGGCAGCACAATACCGCCAGCCGTAGTGGTCTCTTCTTCGCTGCGGCGAACTACAACACGGTCGTGAAGTGGACGAATTTTCATCTGGTTGTTCTCCTGGTATCTAGGATCCAATGCGATGTTGTTGTTAATGCGGACGCGATGCGCGACCCGAATTCAGGTTGCAACGTTAATGGGGGGAGCCTGCCGGCTTTTCAATGCCTGAGCTGCAACTTTTTTTGCAGCTGCAGAGCTCTCCATCCTGCAGCAGGAAATGGGGGGGACAGGGGGTGTTTTCAAGGGGCCGAACAGGATTTTTTATCGATCGCGATGCGTGATTTCACCCTCAATCGGATCACGCTCCTCAACTGTTCTGTAATCATCCGGGTCTGCTGTATACACATGCACATCATCGGTCTGATGCCGGTGGGTGGCCGCCACAACGGTGAAACGACTGATCAGGGGTTTGATCAAGGCGCGGCGTGCGGCCGGGATCAGGCAACTGAAGCCGATCACATCCGTCACAAAGCCCGGAGTCACCAGCAATGCGCCACCCACCGCAAGCAGGATCCCTTCGGCCATCTCCTGTCCCGGCACCTCACCCTGATCCATGCGCTGCTGGGCGCGCGCCAGCGTCGACAGCCCCTGGTGACGCAGCATGTTGACACCGATAAAGGCAGACAACAGCACCAGTCCAACGGTGTACCAGGCGCCTATTGCCTGCCCCACCTGAATCAGGACGGTGATTTCAATGATTGGAATGATGATGAACAACAGAAAGAGAAAGCGCATGTGACTCCTGCAACGCAAGCTGGGTATATCAATCGGACAGTCACATGATCGCTCAGTTCAGACCCAAAGTCATGCTGCCGCACCCACTCCGCCCATATAAGAGAAAACCCTTATTTTACAAAAAGTTAAGTCTTATACCGCAATCAGCGTGTAACACCTAAACCCTTCATTATTAATACATTTCATGACTTTATTGCGACACATATAGACTTTTTGGACGATGCAAACTAAATTGTTGCACTGCAATATGTTGCGGCGCACAATAAGAAAGTACCCATTTATGAAAGGGGATTCCTGATGGAACTCAAAGATAAAGTAATCGTTGTAACCGGCGGCGGTCGAGGCCTGGGCCGTGCCATGGCACTGGAACTCGCTGACAAGGGCGCCAAGCTGGCACTGGTGGATCTGAACCAGGACGACCTGGAACAGACTGCAGGCCTGTGCATGGAAAAGGGTGTCGAGGCGCGCACCTACACGGCCAACGTCGCTGAAGAGGCTGACGTCGAGAAACTGTTTACTGATATCGTCCGCGACTTCAGCGGCATCAACGGTCTGGTCAACAATGCCGGCATCACCCGTGACGGCCTGTTCATCAAGGCCAAGGATGGTCAGGTGGTCGGCAAAATGTCGATGGAACAGTGGAATCAGGTTATCGCCGTCAATCTGACCGGCACCTTCCTTTGTGCGCGTGAAGCCGCTGCCAAAATGATTGAGCTGGGCTGTGAAGGCTGCATCATCAACATCTCTTCCGTTTCACGCTCCGGCAACATGGGCCAGACCAACTACACGGCCACCAAGGCTGGTGTCGAGGCCATGGCGGTCACCTGGGCCAAGGAGCTGGCGCGCTACGGTATCCGTGCAGCCTCCATCGCACCGGGCTACATCGGCACCGAGATGGTGATGAGCATGAAGCCGGAAGCACTGGAAAAGATCGCGTCCGGTATCCCGGCCAAGCGTCTGGGCAAACCGGAAGAGATCGCCAAAACCGTCACCTTCATTCTCGAGAACGACTACGTCAATGGTCGCTGTCTCGAAATCGATGGCGCTCTGCGTATCTGATCGCCTTCAGGCAGTGCCGGTCATCGTACCGGCCTGCCACCCCCTCCCGTCACTGTCGCTTCAACCTCTTTCCTATATACTCGTGCCTTTCTGAATCAGCCGGACCTGCCCCCCTATGCCGCAATCCTGGAGAGACACCTTCGCACGCTACCGCGATATTCGCCTGCTGTGGATCTTTCTGATGGGATGCTCCAGCGGCTTTCCCTTTGTGCTGATCGGCAGCAGCCTCAGTGGCTGGCTGGCGGACGCCGGCACCAGCCGCGCTGATATTGGCCTGCTGGGCACAGTAGCCACCGTGTATGCGATCAATTTTCTTTGGGCACCACTGGTCGACCGTGTCAGGCTGCCGCTGGTTGGCCGCCTTGGGCAAAGGCGCAGCTGGATTTTCACCACCCAAATACTGATGTTGCTGTTCGTGTTGCTGATTGCCACTGTGGACCCGGCTTCCAACCTTATTCTGGCTGGCGCGTTGGCCTTGGGTATTGCCGCCAGCTCAGCCACGCAGGACGTGGCCATCGATGCTTTTCGAATTGATCAGTTTGCGCGTCATGAAAAGGAAAAGCTGCCCCCGGCTGCCGCCATGGCGATTATTGGCTGGTGGACCGGCTACTCCTGGCCAGGCTATCTGGCCTTTGTGCAGGCCGATCGCATTGGCTGGAACGGGGTTTACCTGCTGATGGCCGGCGTCATTCTTCTGCTGATGCTGTTTACCCTGATCGTACGAGAGCCGGTCACCTCACGTGACCTGTTGCAGGAGCAGGCCGATCGACGCTACCAGCAAGAGTTGCACAGCTCGAAAGTCGCTGCCTGGCTGATGGTAACCGTGGTGGAACCGTTCGCCGAGTTTTTCCGCAAGAACGGCATCAAGGTCGCATTGATGCTGATGCTGTTCATCTTCCTGTTCAAGGTAGGTGAGGCCTTTCTCGGCCGCATGTCGATTGTGTTCTACAAGGAGGTCGGCTTCAGTAACGAGCAGATCGGCGAATATACCAAGATGTTCGGCTGGTTTGTGACCGTCAGTTTTACCCTGCTCGGCAGTGCCTTTAACACCCGTTTTGGTGTTGTGCGTGGCCTGTTGCTCGGCGGTGTGGCGATGGCGTCAAGCAACCTGATGTTTGCGGTGATCGCTGCCGTCGGCCCGGTCGAGTGGCTGCTGGTCCTGACACTGATTGTGGATAACTTCACCACGGCATTTTCGACTGTGGCGTTTGTCTCTTTCCTGACCCTGCTGACCGGCCGCGCCTTCAGTGCTACCCAGTATGCACTGCTGGCCTCACTGGGCAATCTCAGCCGGACCACGCTGGCCGGTCTCAGTGGCTATAGCGTTGACTGGCTGGGCAGTTGGGAGCGGTTCTTTATCGTCACGGCACTGATGGTTCTGCCATCACTGCTGATGCTCTGGACCCTGCGGCATCGGTTTGATGCCATAGCCGTTGAGGCTGACAACAGACATTAGCGCCATGCGCCGAGGGGCCGGGCACGCAGCCCGGCCCCGCTCAATCAGTCGCGGAAGTTGTTGAACTGCAGCGGCAACTCAACATCGGACTCGCGCAGCAGCGCGATCGCTTCCTGCAGGTCATCACGTTTTTTGCCGGTCACGCGCACCTTGTCACCCTGAATCTGAGTCTGCACTTTCAGTTTGGCATCCTTGATCACCTTGCTGATCTTCTTGCACAGTGGCTGATCAAGCCCCTGGCGCAGAACCACTTCCTGCTTCGCTTTCACTCCGCCCAGATCCGGATCTTTTATTTCCATGCACTTGATATCGATCTTGCGTCCGGTCAGCTTGGCTTTCAGCATTTCCAGCATCTGCTGCAGCTGGAAATCCACCTCCGCCTCCAGTGTCACCACTTCACCACTGAGCTCATACGCCGCCTTGACACCCTTGAAGTCATATCGACTCTGCAGTTCACGGTTGGCCTGATCGACCGCGTTGGTGACTTCATGCATATCCAGTTCAGACACCACATCAAATGAAGGCATTACAACTCTCCTGTTAATATCGGTTTCATCCCCGCCTGAAACGGGGCTAAGATCATGTTTTTTTGGACCTGCGGAGTACCCATGCACTGGTACATTCTTGGCGCTGGCGCGATTGGGCGCCTCTGGGCCTGCCTGTTCGAGCACGGCTCGGTACCAACGACCCTTATGCTGCGTGACAAGGCTGCGCTGGCCCACTGGCTGCATGGCAACGGCATAGAGCTGCATGAGTCAGGCCAGATACAGCGTTGCTCACCCGAAGCGGAAACCATCAACAGCCCCGACCCGATCCGGCACCTGCTGGTCACAACCAAGGCCTATGATACCCTGACTGCGCTGCGCGCCATACAGCATCGACTGCAACCCGACTGTCAAATTGTGCTGTTGCAGAACGGTATGGGGCAGCAGCAGGCCGTGCTTGATCTGCTGCCCGACTGCCGCCTTTGGGCGGCCACCACCACCGCCGGCGCCTGGCGAGAGCCACCCAACAGGCTGCACTGTATCAGTCGCGGTGAAACCCTGATCGGCCCGCTGAGCCCGGCCACACCTGTCCTGCCCGATGACTGGGACCGGTTGCCGCTGACACTGAACGGCTGTGACGAAATTCTACCGGTACTCTGGCGCAAACTCGCCATCAACTGTGCCATCAATCCGCTGAGTGCTTTGGAAAACTGCCGTAACGGCGAACTGTTGCATGACCCGCGCCGCCTGCAACTGCTGCGACAGATTTGCACTGAAGTTGAGCAGGTTGCCACTGCCGTCGGTATCACACTGTTTACCGGCCCCCTGTACCGACAGGCTGAAGCGGTAGCGCACGCGACAGGCGACAACCTGTCCTCTATGCTGCAGGATATACGCCACAAACGACAGACGGAAATCGAACAGATCACCGGTTACCTCTGCCATCGAGCATCTGAACATGGCATCGCCACCCCACTGAACACGGCCCTGCTGCAACAGATCAGAACACTGACAATGGAAAGGGAACCCCCAGGATGACTGAACCGCACACACCGGAATACCCCTACGGCAAGAAGCTCAAGCGTGACATCTATGAGGCGGAGAAACGTGAGCTGCAAATTGAGCTGCTCAAGGTACAGCGCTGGGTACGCGAAACAGGCCAGAAGATTCTGATCATTTTCGAGGGGCGCGATGCTGCAGGCAAGGGCGGCACCATCAAGCGTTTCATGGAACACCTCAATCCGCGCGGCGCCCATGTCATCGCACTTGAAAAGCCAACCGAGCGAGAGAAGTCGGAGTGGTACTTCCAGCGTTACATAAAGCATCTTCCTGCCGCTGGCGAGATCATTCTGCTGGATCGGTCATGGTATAACCGCGCGGGGGTCGAGCGTGTAATGGATTTCTGTACCCCATCGGAGTACCTGGAGTTCATGCGCGAGGCCCCGGAACTGGAGCGCATGTTCGTGCGCAGTGGCATTCGACTGTTCAAGCTCTGGTTTGAAGTCAGCCGCGAGGAGCAGTTCAATCGCTTCCAGTCACGCCGTACCGACCCACTCAAGCACTGGAAACTGTCCCCGGTTGATCTGGCATCACTGGACAAGTGGGATGCCTATACCGAAGCCAAGGAGTCGATGTTCTTTCATACCGACACGGCAGACGCCCCCTGGACCATCATCCGCTCTGATGACAAGAAACGTGCGCGCCTTAACGCAATGCGCCATATTCTCAGCCATCTGCCCTACCCGGACCCGAATCCGGAGATTCAGCTTGAACCCGACCCCCTGATCGTACAACCGGCCCATATCAGCCTGCAGCAGCGAAATCCGTCCACGGAGCAACACTAAGGAGCCCACATGAGTAACCGTCTCACCCGAATCTATACGCGCAGCGGCGACAGCGGCACCACCGCTCTGGCCAATGGCCAGCGCATCCCCAAATATCACCCGCGCATCGAAGCCCTTGGTGATGTGGATGAGCTCAACAGCCTGCTGGGGCTGCTACTGGCCGAACTTGATACGACAGACAACCTGTCGCCACTAATGCAACGTATTCAAAATGATCTGTTTGATATCGGTGGCGAACTGGCCGTGGCTGACCCGAATTACAGCGTAATTACGCAGGACGTGGTGCTCTGGCTTGAACAGCAGCTGGACAGCCTCAATACCGAGCTGCCTCCACTGGAAGAGTTTATTCTGCCCGGCGGCAATCGTGCGGCCGCACAGGCCCACCTCTGCCGCTGTGTCTGCCGCCGCGCCGAGCGTCGAGTCGTTGAGCTGGCCGGAACCGACAGCATCAATCCACACAGTGCGGCCTATCTCAACCGGCTGTCAGACCTGCTGTTCGTGTGTGCCCGTACCCTGAGCCGCCTCAATGGTGGCAGTGAAGTACTGTGGCAGCCACGCCGACCGAGCTAGGCTCAGGCACTACCGCCGATGGCGCAGGACCTCCAGCCCAAGGCGGGCCTGCACCAGAAACTGGTTGAATACCCGAAATTCCTGATCCTCGACAATACTCCCCGGCGCAATTTTGTCGGCATAGATCAGGCCAATCACCCGGTCATTGACGGTCAGGGGTGCCATAATGAAGCCGCGCGGATCCACCTGCTGTATGAACTCGGCCGGCAGGCGATCACGCCAGCCCGGCTCATCGGTATCAGGAACCAGAAGGGTCATGCGTTTATCCATCAGACGAAAGAACAGCGTTGCCCACTCATCGTCACGCCTTAGCTGAAAAAATTGACGCAGCGGCCGCCCATCGGCGCCCGATACCAGCTTTGCCCTCAGCTCCTTGCCCTCGGCACCGAGCATACAGAACGTCGAACGTTCCAGGGCGCAGCTTTTTACGATCGCTTCGACAGCCACTTCCAGCAGGCTGGTGGCACCGGCCTGCTCACTGATCAGCTCGTTGAGGCGCTGCAGGTAGATCAGCTGCTGCTCCATCCAGTGGGCCTTTTCATCGATCTGAACCGACTCCTGTGGCGCTGACACAGTCTCCGGGTCGCGTCGGCGAGCCTCGCGGGAGTGAACATAGTAGGCCAGTTTGCGGGTCGCCTCATCCAACGTGGCATCTTCGGACGCCTCGACCCGAGGACTGATGGTACTGTGCCTGAGACCATACTCCTCGGCCAGATCACATACCTGACGAAATGCTTCGCTGACATGCTGATCCAGGCTGTCCACCGGCTGACGGGTGGCTGATGCCAGATCCAGCATCAGCTCGGTATAATCCAGGTCACCGGAGGTATCACGTCGATAGATCAACTCCAGCAGGTCATGACAGCCGGCGGCCAAACGGTGGTTAAGCTTGTCCTTGCCATGCAGCTGGTCCGCTGACAGCGGATCCATCGCCTGGACTACGGTCTTCGGAAAGCCCCAGCTCTGGGCAAGGTCCTGACCTATGTCACTGAAGTGTCCACCCAGCGTCTGCAGCTGGATACGTGGCCAACCCTCTCGCTTCAGGCCTCGCTGACGCAGCATTTCGCGGTAGGTATCCGGCAAGGTGAAGGCGACGATAATCTCCCCCAACCCGTAGAGAAGACCACAGATGTAGGTTTCCTCGATATCCACAGCTCCGGCAGCGGCTGCCATTTCCCGGGCGATGGAAGCATTGAGAAAAGCACTGATCAGCAACTGCTCAATGCCGGTATCCGGTTGCTCATCCCGGAAACTTTCGATCAGCTTGAGGGTCATGCAGAGATTGTGGATCCGCTCAAAACCGATCAGCACAACCGCTCTGGAAACGGCACTGATCTTGTCCTGACCACGGTTATAGGTGCGCGTATTGGCGATTTTCAACAGTTTGGCGGATAGATTGGCATCTTTCATCACCGCCATGGCCAGCGCCATGGCATCACTCTGCCGGGAGCTGCTGACCTGACGAATACGGTTAACCGTGGCACTGAATACCGGCAGGTCACCCAGACGATCCAGGCGAGCATAGATGGCGTTAAGAGTTTCCTGGTATTTCAATCTAACCTGTCCTCACTGCAAGACACTGTCGCAAGTGGACGGCATTGTATCAGAGTTACCCGATCACGCCTTGATCCAGCGGGTACAGATCGGCACCTTATTGACCCTGTACGGTCGAAGGTGCGCTGTAACTGACACCCGGCCACGACACGGCTGCTGGTACAGTATAGCCGAACAGCCACTCGACCAACCGCCTATGGACATGGCTCTTGCGGCAGTAATAATGGTTCATGCATGGGTTTCGGGATCGCTTTACTTTAATATGAACCCGTTAACAGATTTTGTGATTGAGGACTGAGGCGTGGAACAAAGCAACGTATGGATTATCACGCTGGTTGCCCTGGCGATCGGCGCCCTCATCGGTTATCTGCTGGGTCGGGCCGGAGGCTCCTCCAGCCGCGAGCAGGAGCTGGTGGATGAGCTGGACAGCGCCCGCAGCGAGCTTGAACAGTACAGAACAAAGGTCGGCCGTCATTTCGAGGAAACGGCCGAACTGGTTAACGGCCTGAGCGAACAGTACCGCAAGGTACACCAGCATCTCGCCAGCAGTGCCGAGTCGCTTTGCCCCGGGCTGCCGGCATCGATGGCACTGCAGCATGAGGCGCCGTCTAAACTGGGTCAGGACATTCCAACCGTGACAGATGCGCTTGATAACAGCGAACAGGAAGAGCTGCCGGAACCACCGCGTGACTACGCTCCGAAGAAGTCCGACGAAGCGGGCACCCTGTCTGAAAGTTATGGCTTGAGCCGCAAGGAGCAGGCAGAAGCAGACGAGCACACGAAAGCGCCTGCCGCCCATGACCCTACCGCCTACGGCGATGATGCACCGGAGGATGATTCCGACAAGCGCCCTTCAGAGCCCAAGCTGAAAAATTGAGCCCATGTGCTCTTGTGTTCAGGGCTTGGCAGGACTCACACCGGGTTGTCGATATCGACAAACCGGTGTTCCAGCCCAAACTGCACAGCCAGATGCTCTCCCAGGGCCTGCACACCATAACGTTCGGTCGCATGATGACCCGCGCCGATGTAGTGAATCCCCGCTTCGCGCGCAATATGTACCACGGGCTCTGAAATCTCGCCGCTGATGTAGGCATCCGCACCCTGTGCCAGCGCATGCTCAATCATCCGCTCGGCAGCCCCGGTACACCAGGCGACCGTTCGAATATCATGGCTCCCGCCACTTATAACCTGTGGACTGCGACCCAATACATGGCTGATGCGCTGCTCCAGTTCCTGCAGTGACAGACCTTGCTCAAGTCGTCCCACATTACCAATCGCCGGCACGGCCCCGGGCTCAAGTGGCCCCTCCACCTTGAATCCCAGCAGCTCAGCAAGCCTGGCATTGTTGCCCAGTGTCGGGTGCGCATCCAGCGGCAAATGATAGGCCATCAAATTGATATCATGCTGCAGCAGGGTTTTCAGACGCCGCTGCTTGATCCCCGTCACCACCTGTGGCTCGCCTTTCCAGAAGTAGCCATGGTGTACCAGCACCAGATCAGCCTGCCACTCAACGGCAACATCCAGCAGTGCCTGACTGGCTGTTACCCCCGTGAGAATACGGCCCACCCGGGAGCGCCCCTCTACCTGCAGACCGTTGGGACAATAATCGCGGAAACTGCCGACCTGAAGCAGCTGGTCACAATAATTAACCAGCTCGTTGATATTCATCGACATTGATTCCTCCATCAATTTTCAAAACAAGGCATACAACCGTATAATCAGCCCAGTCTGAAATGATTTACAGGTGCAATCAAGCAAGATGCGCAGAGTATCCTATCTCATCTGGCCAGTGGTAACCGGCATTCTTGCCGCCCTGCTGATACTGCAGTTTTATCCACAGCTGATCTCACCGCCTGTCACCACCGTCGAGATCCGCGAAGCGGCCTCATCCGAGCAGGCACTGCCTGTACGGGAAGGCGTGGTCTCCTATGCTGATGCGGTCGACAGGGCAGCTCCCGCGGTGGTCAATATCTATACTCGCACGGTAGTTCGCCAGCCGATCAACCCTCTGTTGAATGATCCTTTTTTCCGCAACTTTTTCAATGCCGACCAACTGCCACAACGCGAACGGATAGAGTCCAGCCTTGGTTCTGGCGTGATTCTGAATGAGCAGGGTTATGTGGTCACAAACAATCACGTCATCAGCGGAGCTGACAGTATCGTGGTGGCGCTGCGTGATGGCCGAGAGGCACAGGCCAGGATTGTCGGCCTTGATCCGGAAACGGATCTCGCCGTCCTCAAGATTGAGCTGACTGACCTGCCCAGCATCACACTGGCGGCCAATGATGAACTGCGCATCGGGGATGTAGCACTGGCGATAGGTAACCCCTTCGGAGTCGGCCAGACCGTTACCATGGGGATCATCAGTGCCACCGGACGCAACCGTCTGGGTCTGAGCACTTATGAAGACTTCATCCAGACCGATGCTGCCATCAACCCCGGTAACTCTGGCGGGGCGCTGGTCGATGCACACGGCAACCTGGTCGGCATCAATACCGCCATATTTTCCAAATCCGGCGGCTCGCAGGGAATCGGCTTTGCCATCCCATCGTCGCTGGCAAGACAGGTGATGCAGGACCTGATCAGCCATGGCCGTGTCGTCCGCGGCTGGCTGGGTGTGGAGATTCAGGAGCTGACGCCACGACTGGCCGAATCGTTCGGTGCCGGTGATCGACCCGGCCTGATCGTGGCCGGCATATTCCGTAACGGCCCAGCCCATCAGGCGGGGCTTCAGCCCGGCGACATTTTGCTGCAGGTTGAAGGCGAACCGGTCACCACCAGTCGCGCTACCATGAACCGGATTGCACGCTTCAAACCCGGACAGAAGATTGCACTGGGGGTCCTGCGGGACGGTCATGAGATGACCGTTACAGCCAGTATTGGTGAGCGCCCACCCAGCCGTAATTGACACACCTGCCACTGAAACAGATAAAGGCTCCCGTGGGAGCCTTTATCGTGTGTACGGCACCTGGCTATCGCTGTCAGTTCTTGATCCGATACTCGGCCGAGCGCGCATGGGCGGTGAGGCTTTCGCCACGCGCCAGCACCGACGCCACCTTACCCATCTCTGAGGCACCATCGGCGGAAAACATGATCAGCGATGAGCGTTTTTGGAAGTCATAAACCCCCAGAGGAGACGAGAACCGGGCCGTGCCGGAGGTCGGCAACACATGGTTGGGACCGGCACAGTAGTCACCCAGCGCTTCCGCTGTGTAGCGACCCATGAAGATGGCGCCGGCATGGCGAATCTGTGGCAGCAGTACGACCGGGTCTTCCACCGACAGCTCAAGGTGTTCCGGAGCGATACGATTGCTCAGCTCTGCCGCCTGATCCATATCGGCAACCTTGATCAGCGCAGCACGGTTCTGCAGCGAAATTTCAATGATTTCACGTCGCTCCATGGTTGGCAGCAACTTGTTGATACTGGCCTCGACCTGGTCCAGATAGTCGGCATCCGGGCAGATCAGAATCGACTGCGCATCCTCGTCATGCTCGGCCTGCGAAAACAGGTCCATTGCGACCCAGTCCGGGTCGGTCTTGCCGTCGCATACCACCAGGATTTCGGAGGGGCCGGCAATCATGTCGATACCAACAGCACCAAAAACGGCACGTTTGGCTGTCGCGACAAAAATGTTGCCCGGGCCCACGATTTTGTCTACCCGCGGCACCGTTTCAGTGCCATAAGCCAGTGCAGCCACCGCCTGTGCACCCCCAAGGGTAAACACACGATCAACACCCGCCAGCGCTGCCGCTGCCAGTACCAGCTCGTTAAGCACGCCTTCAGGGGTGGGTACAACCATAATGATTTCACGCACACCCGCCACATGGGCCGGCAGTGCATTCATCAATACCGAAGAGGGATAAGCCGCCTTGCCGCCGGGCACGTAGATACCGACACGGTCCATCGGCGTAATCTGCTGACCCAGCATGGTGCCATCGGCCTCCGTATACTGCCAGGATTCACCCTTCTGTCGCTCATGGTAGCCACGAACCCGTTCGGCCGCTTTTTCCAGAGCAGCGCGCTGATCAGCCGGCAGACCATCCAGTGCCTGCTGCAAACGCGCCTGCCCCAGTTCGAGATCCTGCATTGAGCTGGCACTGGTGCGGTCAAAGCGGTTGGTATACTCCACCAGTGCAGCATCACCATCGGTACGCACGCGGCCAATCACCTCATTGACGATCGCGTTGACCTTGTCGTCTGACACACTTTCCCACGCCAACAGCCGGCTTAACTGCTGATCGAAGTCGGACTGTGCCGCATCCAGACGTTGAATGGAGATACTCATGCTGCCCCCTCCCGACGTGCATCGATCGCCTGCTGCAACTGATCCAGAATCGGCTGGATCAGCGCGTGTTTCATTTTCATTGAAGGCTGGCCAACCACCAGGCGAGAGCTGATATCCGCAATGTGCTGCATGGGTTCAAGACCATTGGCGCGCAGGGTGTTGCCGGTATCAACGATATCCACGATCCTGTCGGCCAGCCCCATGATCGGCGCCAGCTCCATCGCACCGTACAGTTTGATGATATCAACCTGTTGCCCCTGACGGGCAAAGTATTCCCGGGTCAGGTTGACGAACTTGGTCGCCACTTTCATCCGACCTTCAACCGTTGCCGCATTCTTCATTCCGGCCACCATCAGCTGACACTTGGCGATTTCGAGATCCAGTGGTTCATACAGCCCTTCGCCGCCGTGCTCCATCAACACATCCTTGCCTGCCACACCCATATCGGCACCACCGTATTCAACATAGGTGGGTACATCGGTTGCCCGAATGACCACCAGCTTGATATGGGAGTGGTTGGTATCGAAAATCAGCTTACGGCTGCTGAATATGTCCTCAGCCGGTACGATATCGGCCGCTGCCAGTAACGGCAGGGTCTCTTTCAGGATGCGCCCCTTGGACAGGGCGATAGTCAGCTGTTGTTTCATTGGCCTCTTCGCTCACTCAGCCTGGTACGCGACGAATACGCGCGCCCAGCAGCTGCAGTTTTTCTTCGATACATTCATAACCGCGGTCGATGTGATAGATGCGGTCAATTTCGGTTTCGCCTTCCGCCACCAGGGCTGCAATCACCAGACTGGCCGATGCACGCAGATCGGTCGCCATTACAGGTGCACCTTGCAGCTTCTCAACCCCTTCAATAATGGCCGTATTGCCTTCTATAGAGATGTCAGCTCCCATGCGGATCATTTCCTGCATGTGCATGAAACGGTTTTCAAATACGGTCTCGCGGATCTTGCCTACACCGATCGCAACCGCATCCAGTGCCGCGAACTGTGCCTGCATATCGGTCGGGAATGCCGGATAGGGCGCGGTTGTGATGCTGACCGCTTTAGGGCGCTGACCGTGCATGTCCAGACTGATCCAGTCTTCACCGGTTTCAATCTCGGCACCGGCTTCTCTCAGTTTCTGCAACACGGCATCCAGTGTATCCGGTCGCGTGTTCTTGCACTTGACCTTGCCTCCGGTCGCCGCCGCAGCCACCAGGAAGGTGCCGGTTTCAATCCGATCCGGCAACACCGAATAACGACAGCCCTTGAGCGACTCCACACCATGCACAGTGATGGTGTCGGTACCTGCACCGCGCACATCCGCCCCCATCGCGTTGAGGCAGTTGGCAAGATCGACCACTTCCGGCTCGCGGGCGGCGTTCTCGATGATGGTTTCACCTTCTGCCAGCGTGGCCGCCATCAGAATATTCTCTGTCCCGGTCACGGTTACCACATCAAAGAACACGCGCGCGCCCTTGAGGCGACCGTTGCTGCTGGCCCGGATGTAACCGTTCTCGACGACAATGTCTGCCCCCATGGCCTCAAGGCCACGAATATGCAGATCAACCGGACGGCTGCCGATGGCACACCCCCCCGGCAGGGATACCTCAGCGCGGCCGAAGTGTGCCAGCAGTGGCCCCAGCACCAGAATGGAGGCGCGCATGGTCTTCACCAGCTCGTAGGGCGCACAGAGGTCGGTAATGGTGCTGGCGTTGAGTTCGACGCTCAGCTTTTCGTCCACGGTCAGATCCACTCCCATGCGGCGCAACAGTTCCAGCATGGTGGTAATGTCATGCAAATGGGGCAGATTGCAGATAGTGACCGGCTCATCCGCCAGCAGGGTCGCAGCCAGGATCGGCAGCGCCGAGTTTTTGGCGCCGGAGATCCGGACCTCGCCATTGAGGCAGGCACCGCCTTCGATAATCAGTTTGTCCATCGGGATTCCTGCTGGAAACTCAGTTCAGTGCGGCCCATTGTTCCGGGGTATAGGTCTTGATGGTCACGGCATGAATGGCACCGCTGGCGATCTGCTCGGTAAGACAGCCATACACCAGCTGCTGTTTCTTGACAGGCGTAAGACCGGCAAACACATCACCGACTACGGTGACCTGAAAATCACAGCCTTCACCTGTCGTGTGAGCGGTGCAACCTTCAAGCTGCTGTTCCAGAATCTGTTTTACTTCATCGGCCTGCATGTGCTACTCCCGTGCTGCAACGTGGTCTGTACTCTAAAATCTGGCGCTGATGATAACGAAAAGGGGGGCAAAAGGCGATTGACCCTCAGCGCTGCACACCTTCAAGACCGACCAGCTCGGCAATCGAACAGAGATCGCGTGGCGGACTTTCCAATATCAGATTGACACCTCTGCGCCCCGCCTCTCGCTGACATACCAGCCAGAGTGACAGCGCCGAGCTGTCGACCCTCCCCACGGCTTCCAGATTCAGCCGGCGCTCACCTTCGCCGGTAAAGAGTTCCTGCAACAGCTGCTCACGCAGCGCCGGAACGGTCTGAAACGTCAAATCACCGGAGATCCGGATAACGCCTTCGGTGCTGGTATCAAGCTTCGCTGCTGTCAGTTTCATCCTGCCCGCCCGGCTGTTCCTTCAGGTTGATATCCTGCATCTGGTCAGCCCAGGCCTTGATTGTGGCCGACATGGACCGGTTGCGTTCATACAGGTCAGCAAACTGGTTACGGAAGGTGATACGCAGATTAATACCATCGACCATCACATTGACCAAGGTCCAGCGACCCTGCTGACGCAGCATGTAGTAAACCAGCGTGTAGGTCTGACCATTTGCGGCTTTCATGTTGACGCTCACGACCTGCTTATCGGGCTCAGGGCTTTCCGAACCCGGCACCTGTATGTCGTAGTGGCGCAATTCAAAGCCGGAAATAGATTTGGCATAGGTACGCAGCAGGGTCGTCTTGAATACATCGGCAAAGCGATCACGCTCCTCATCAGAGGCACGACGGAAATACTTGCCCATGACCTGACGCGCGATATAGGGGAAATCAACCACCGGCGCAATGATGGTTTCGATCTCGTCCATCATTTTCTCGATGTTCTCTTCCCCGGTCAGGGCGTCATTGTCCATCAGCGCCAGCATGTCTCGGGTTGTACCATCGATTACCGCACTAGCCTCGTTCCAGCTGCCTTCTGCCACAGCCGGCTTGATCACCAGCACCAGCAGTGCGATCACCGCATTCCTGCAAAATTTAACCATCATCATTCACCTACCTTGTTGAACAGGAACTTGCCGATCAGCTCTTCAAGCACCAAAGCCGACTGGGTATCTTCAATGAAATCGCCGTCTCCCAGCACTTCCTCATCCGCACCCGGCACGACGCCGATGTACTGCTCGCCCAGCAGGCCTGCAGTAAGAATGCTGGCCGAGCTGTCAGTGGTGAGATAATCAACTTCGCTGAAAATTTCCATCTCGACTTCAGCCATCAGCATACGCGTATCAATACGGATCGCGGTCACCTTGCCGATCTGTACGCCGGACATCGACACCTTGGCTCTGGGTGTCAGACCACCTATGTTCTCAAAGCGGGCATATACCTTGTAGCCCTTACCCTGTTCAGACAGGTTCAGACCGCTGACGTTCAACGCCAGTACGATCAGAGCGGCGATGCCCGCCAGCATGAACGCTCCCACACCGATTTCTACGGTTCTCATGCGCATTTCAGAGTTCTCCAAACATCAAAGCTGTCAGTACAAAATCGAGCCCCAGCACCGCCAGCGACGAGTACACAACCGTACGGGTCGTTGCCTGACTGATTCCTTCCGAGGTAGGGATACAGTCGTACCCCTGAAACACCGCTATCCAGGTCACTACCAGACCAAAACAGACGGCCTTGATAATGCCGTTGACAACATCATCGTAAAAGCTGACCGACTGCTGCATGTTGGCCCAGAATGAACCTTCATAAATACCCAGCCAGTCCACTGCAACCAGCGAACCGCCCCAGATGCCGACGACGGCGAAAATCATCGCCAGCAGTGGCATGCAGATAAATCCGGCCCAGAGACGAGGCGCGATAATGCGGCGTAACGGATCAACTCCAATCATCTCAAGACTGGCGAGCTGCTCGGTTGCCTTCATCAAGCCGATTTCAGCCGTAAGCGCCGAACCGGCGCGGCCGGCAAACAGCAGCGCTGCCACCACCGGCGCCAGTTCACGCACCAGACTCAATGCGACCATCTGGCCAACCGCCTGCTCAGAGCCGTAATCGACCAGGATGGTGTAACCCTGCAGTCCCAGCACCATACCGATAAAACCGCCGGAGACGACGATAATCACCAGTGACAGCACACCCACGAACCAGATCTGCTTGAGTACCAGTGGCAACATCACCAACGGCTGGGGCCTGGCCACCAGCGACTGGAACAGAACCTGGCTTGCGCGCCCGAAAGCTGCAAGCCGCGACAGGGAGCGATGTCCCAGCCGCTGCAACATGTTCAGCATCATGATTGTGTTTCTCCCAACAGGTCCTGCATGTAATCCGGCGCCTTGTAATGGAACGGTACAGGACCATCCGGCAGCCCCTGCATGAACTGACGCACCTTGTCGGAATCCACATCTGCCAGCTCCTTCGGAGTGCCGCTGGCAATAACCTTGGCATCCGAAAGAATGTAGATATAGTCGGCGATCCCCAAGGTCTCCTTGATATCGTGCGAAACGATGATACTGGTGTGACCAAGCGCCTGATTAAGCCTGCGAATCAGGTTTACCAGCACCCCCATGGCAATCGGGTCCTGCCCGGTAAAAGGTTCGTCATACATCACGATATCCGGATCCAGCGAAATGGCGCGGGCCAAGGCAACACGCCGCGCCATGCCGCCTGACAGTTCACTCGGCATCAGAGCACGCGCTCCGCGCAGGCCTACCGCCTGCAGTTTCATCAACACGATATCGCGGATCATCTCCTCGGGCAGCGTGGTGTGAACCCGCAATGGAAATGCAACGTTCTCGAACACATCCATGTCAGTGAACAGGGCTCCGCTCTGGAACAGCATCCCCATGCGCTCACGCACCTCGAACAGTTCTCGCCGTCCAAGAGCCGGGATATTAAGATCATCCAGCAGAATATCGCCTCGATCCGGGCGCAACTGGCCACCGATCAATTTCAGCAACGTGGTCTTGCCGGTACCGGACGGCCCCATGATCGCCGTCACCTTCCCACGTGGTATTTTGATATCCACGCCATCAAAAATTGGGCGATCACCACGGGAAAAACTCAATCCGCGGATATCAATAATGGCATCGCTTTCAGGCTTCATAGCGTCAGCTTGGCTCCAGCTTCCGTTCAGATTCGGACCTCTATTACGGGCCCGCTATCCATACACAAAGGTGGGCAATATACCATTGCGGCGGTTAAACTTGAACGTCTTCCTCAGGCTTGGCAGACATGGGTTAGGCGCCCCGGCCACTCTGGGGTAGAATGCCGTTTTTGGCAGACACAACCGATCAGGTGATACCGACCATGACTCAGAGCGACTACCTCCGATCCGGCCAGCAGACCATCCGCCTGGAACTGGAGGCGGTTCAGGAGCTGCTGAACCACCTTGATGATTTCTTCAGTCAGGCCTGCGATCTGATGTTCAACTGCAAGGGCCGTGTCATCGTCACAGGTATGGGCAAATCGGGTCATATCGGCAACAAGATAGCCGCCACCCTCGCCAGCACCGGCACCCCGTCCTTTTTTGTTCACCCCGGCGAAGCCAGCCATGGCGATCTCGGCATGTTCACCGGCAGCGATGTGGTGTTGGCCCTGTCCAACTCGGGTGAAACCGCTGAGCTGATCACCATCCTGCCACTGATCAAACGCATGGGCGCCCCCATGATCAGCATTACGGCGAATGCCGACTCAACCCTTGCCCGCAGTGCGGATGTCAACCTGCATATTCCCGTCGATCGTGAAGCCTGCCCACTGGGGCTGGCCCCAACTTCCAGTACAACGGCACAGCTGGTACTGGGCGATGCACTGGCCATTGCTCTGCTCGAAGCCCGCGGCTTCAGCAGTGAGGACTTTGCCTTTTCGCACCCTGGCGGCAGCCTTGGTCGACGACTGCTGCTGAAAGTCGACGACATCATGCACACCGGAGAAGACATTCCTCAGGTCCAGGCCAACACCTCTGTCCGTGAAGCACTGCTTGAAGTCACACGCAAACGCCTGGGCATGACTGCCGTGACCGACCCACAGGGCAAACTGATGGGTGTCTTTACCGATGGTGACTTGCGCCGCACACTGGATCAGGAGATCAACCTCGCCAGCACACCCATTGCCGACGTGATGACAGCCGAATGTACCCGGGTGTCTCCCGGCATTCTGGCCGCCGAAGCCCTCAGCCTGATGCAGCAGCGCAAAATCAACGCACTGCTGGTGGTTGACGAGCACGACCGTCCGGTCGGCGCCCTCAACATGCATGACATGCTGAAAGCGGGGGTGATCTGATGCACCTGGACAACCTTCCCGTTTCACTGCGCGAGGCTCTGGGCAACATCCGTCTGGCCGTATTTGACGTCGACGGCATTCTGACGGACGGCCGCCTCAACTTTCTGGCCGATGGCCGTGAAGTCAAAAGCTTCCATACACTCGACGGCCTGGGGATCAAACTGCTGCACCGCTGCGGGATTGAAACGGCCATCATCACCGGACGCCGCTCACCCCAGGTGGAGCAGCGTGCCGAAGCTCTGGGCATCACCTATCTGCGCCAGGGGCGAGAAGACAAGCTGGTCGCACTGGATGAACTGTGGCAAGCCAGTCGACACAACGCCGCCAACACCGCCTACATCGGTGACGATCTGCCCGATCTGGCCGCCATTCGCGCCTGCGCTTTTGGAGCCTGTGTACCCAACGGCCACCCTCTGGTGCGCAAGGAAGCCGACTGGTGCAGCAGTGCTGCTGGAGGCAAGGGGGCCGCACGTGAGTTTTGCGAGCTGATTCTGGCCGCACAGGGCAAACTCAGCGCCATCTACGACGAGTACCGCTGAATGCTGCAAAGCCGACTGAGACTCGCCATCGCCCTGATCCTGCTGCTTGTGCCGTTGCTCTGGTGGGGATTTGCCTCCACCCGGCTGAGCGACGAGCCGATACTGGACAACAGTGCGGCTCGGATCGACTTTTTTGTCCGTGAAGCGCGGATTACGCGCTGGAATCCGAGTGGCGAAATGGCTCAGGAGCTGAACTCCCCCCTGATGCGCCACTATCCGGAACCGGCCGAGATGCTGTTCGATAAGCCGATCACCCTGATACCCCGCGAACAGGGCGGCGAGCTCCGCATTCTGGCACAGGAAGGCCGCATGCCTGACTCACAGGAGCGCATAGTACTTGCAGGGGATGTGCAGCTTCATGATAATCCGCCCTCAGGCAGTGCCAGCGAGATGCTGACCGAGCGACTGACACTCTACCCTCCACGCGACTATGCCCACACGGACCTGCCGGTCAGGGTGATACGCGGCCAGGACCATACGGAAGGCCGCGGAATGGAGGTCTTTTTTGACGAACAGCGGGTTGAGCTGCTGTCCGAAGTAAAAGGTACATACCATGCGAATTAACCGCCCCGTGCTGCTGACCGCCCTGCTGCTGACCCTTTCAACCAGCGTGCAGGCACTGCCCGAGGACCGCAATCAGCCGATTAACGTTTCGGCTGACCGCGCCAGCATGAACGAGCGTACCGGCATCACTGTTTACACTGGTGATGTAGAGATCATTCAAGGCAGTATGGAGATTCGGGGTGAACGCGTTGAACTGCACCGCGCGGCAGACGGCAGCATTGACCGTATCATCTCCACCGGCAAACCGGCCGAGTTTCAACAACAGCCGTCTGCCGAACAGCCCCTGACCAAGGCCTACGGCGACAAAATGGACTATCGCGTCAAGCAGCAGGAGATCACCATCACCGAAAATGCGCGCGTCGATCAGGCCAAGGACACCTTCACCGGTGAGCGGATCGTCTACAACATGGAGCGCGCACTGGTGAACGCCTTCGGCAGTGACCGCAAGGGCGGCGAGCGGGTCAAGATGGTGATTCAGCCCAAGCCTGCGGAGGCCAACTGATGGCCACACTGGAAGCCCTGCATCTTGCCAAAAGCTACAAGGGGCGTCAGGTGGTACAGGATGTATCCCTGCAGATGGAAACCGGTCAGATCGTCGGGCTGCTCGGACCCAACGGTGCCGGCAAGACCACCTGCTTTTACATGATTGTTGGACTTATCCACGCCGACAAGGGGCAGATCCGCCTGCATCAGGATGATGTTACCCGCCTGCCCATGCATGAGCGGGCACGCCGCGGCATAGGCTATCTGCCCCAGGAGGCCTCGGTATTTCGCAAACTGAGCGTGCACGACAACCTGATGGCCATTCTGGAAACCCGCAAGGAACTCGGCATCTCGGATCGCAAAACACTGCTGGAGCAGTTGTTGGAAGAGTTTCACATCACTCACCTGCGCGACAGTCTGGGCATGGCCCTGTCTGGCGGTGAACGCCGACGTGTCGAGATCGCACGCGCGCTGGCAACCGAGCCTGACTTTATTCTTCTGGACGAGCCCTTTGCCGGCGTCGACCCGATCTCGGTCAGTGACATCAAGCAGACCATTCGCCACCTGCAGTCTCGAGGCATCGGCATCCTGATCACGGATCACAACGTGCGCGAGACCCTCGACATCTGCGAGCGAGCGTATATCGTAAGTGAAGGAGGGATACTCGCACAGGGCACACCCGCCGAAATTCTGGCGAACGAACAGGTCCGCCGCGCCTACCTGGGCGAGCAGTTTTCCCTTTGATCCAGAACCGTCAACCATGCACATCCACTCCGTCCACCTGGCAGCTCTGATATGAAGCAATCGTTACAACTCAAGATCGGCCAGCATCTGACAATGACACCACAGCTGCAACAGGCAATACGCCTGCTGCAGCTGTCAACGCTGGACCTGCAGCAGGAGATCCAGGAAGCACTGGAGAACAATCCCCTGCTGGAAGTCGAGGATGAGCAGGACAACGTGGAGGAGGCACGGGCAGAAAGCCGCGATGACCGCCACGATGCCTCCGATGATAGCCGTTCGAGCGATACTGCCGACGACGATAACTGGGACGAAAGTGCACTGGAAGAACGCTGGAATGATGAAATTCCGAGTGAACTGGCCACCGACAGCAACTGGGATGATACCTTCCAGCACCAGAGCACGCCCGGCCCCGCCCGCGACGACGACTGGGAGCCCGGTGATAACGATTCGGCCGAGGACAGCCTGCAGGACCATCTGCTGTGGCAGCTCAACCTGACACCCATGAGTGACCCCGATCGCATGGTTGCCATGGCCCTGATCGATGCGGTCGATCCGGATGGCTACCTGCGCACTGACGTGAATGAAGTGCTGGAACACTTCCGTCAGAGCGAACCCCAACTGTTCGCCGATGCCGAGCCGGAAGAGATTGAAGCCGTATTGCACCGCGTGCAGCAGTTTGACCCGCCCGGTGTCTGCGCACGCGACTTGAGCGAATGCCTGCAGGTACAGCTGCGCCAGCTGCCTGAAAACACCCCTATGCTGAAAGAGGCCCTGCGCCTGGTGCGCGACCATCTGGGTCTGCTTGGCAGCCACGACTACCGCACACTGATGCGGCGCATGCGCCTGAAGGAAGAGGCCCTGCAGCAGATCATCAGCCTGATCCAGTCACTCAACCCCAAGCCGGGCACCAGTATCAGCAGCGAACAGTCGGAGTATGTGATTCCCGATGTTGTTGTGCGCAAGGTACAGGGGCAGTGGAGTGTCAGCCTGAATTCGGACGCCTCGCCCAGACTTCGCATCAATACCGACTATGCTGATCTTATCAGGCGAGCCGACAACAGTGCCGACAACACCTATCTGAAGAACCACCTGCAGGAAGCGCGCTGGTTCCTCAAGAGCCTGTTGAGTCGCAACGAAACCCTGCTCAAGGTCGCCACCGAGATCGTGGCCCGCCAGATCGACTTTTTCGAAGAGGGCGAAGAGGGCATGAAACCGATGGTGCTGCATGACATCGCTGAAGCCGTAGAGATGCATGAATCGACCATCTCAAGGGTTACCACCCAGAAATACATGCACACCCCCCGAGGCATCTTCGAGCTGAAGTATTTTTTCTCCAGCCACGTCAGTACTTCGGACGGAGGCGCCGCCTCCTCCACCGCCATTCGTGCCCTGATCAAGAAACTGATCAGCGCGGAAAGTACCGCCAAACCACTCAGCGACAACAAGATAGCCGACCTGCTGAAAGAGCAGGGATTCAACGTAGCCAGGCGCACAGTGGCAAAATATCGTGAAGCGATGAACATTCCGCCTTCTAATGAGCGCAAGCGTCTGGTTTAATGAGACTACAGGCACGCCGGAAGAACGTGCTTTATGACGAGGAGAAAACCTATGCAGATCAACATCACTGGTCATCACGTCGAACTGACTGACGCCCTGAACGAATATGTACGTACCAAGTTCGACCGACTGGAACGCCACTTCGATAACATCACCAATGCACAGGTCACACTCAGTGTTGAGAAGCTGCGCCAGAAAGCCGAAGCCGATATCCACCTGGCAGGCGGCGAAGTGTTTGCAGCCCATGAACATGAAGACATGTACGCTGCAATTGATGGCATGGTGGATAAGCTTGACCGCCAGATCATCAAGCACAAAGAAAAACTCAAATCCCATAAATAACCGGTAGCAGCACGTCACGACATGCAACTATCAGAACTGCTGACCTCATCCCGTACACTCTGCCACGTCGATGTGGTCAGCAAAAAGCGAGCCCTTGAGCTCGCCAGCCAGACTATCGCCGAGCAGCTGGACGGCCTGGCCGCTGAAGATATCTTCAGCGGCCTGATCAACCGTGAACGCCTTGGCAGCACCGGTATCGGTGAAGGCGTTGCCATTCCTCATTGCAGAATTTCAGGCGTTACAACGGCCATCGGACTGCTGATGACCCTGTCCAGCCCGATTGACTTCGATGCCATCGACAACCGTCCTGTCGATCTGATCTGTTTCCTGCTGGTACCCGAAGATGGCGCTGAAGAACACCTGCAGACACTGGCGGGGCTGGCGGAGCTGTTCAACGATTCAAACACCCGCGAGTCGCTGCGCAGCTGCGAAGATTCCTCAAGCCTGCTGGATCGCGTCCAGACTCTCTGCAAAGGCGTCTGATATGCGACTGGTCGTCATCAGCGGCCGTTCCGGCTCGGGCAAAAGCACCGCCTTGCAGGCACTTGAAGATGTCGGTTTCTACTGCATCGATAACCTGCCGGCTCTGCTGCTGCCCGAGCTGATCCGGCTGATGCTGGCTGAGGAAAACCCGAGCCGGCAAATTGCCGTCAGTATTGATGCCCGCAACCTGTTGAGTAATCTGAAGCAGTTCCCCAGCGTGATGCGCACTCTGCGCGAGCAGTCTGCACTGAGCACCGAAACACTGTTTCTGGATGCCGGTGAAGCCACCCTGTTGCGACGCTATAACGCAACACGACGGCGTCACCCGCTCACCGACCAGAATCAGAGCCTGCAGCAGGCGATCCGGACTGAACGCAACCTGCTCGAACCCATCGCCAACCTTGCCGATCTTCGCATCGACACCACGCGACTGTCGCTTTATGAACTGCGAGACGAGGTCAAGCTGCGTGTTGCCGGGCGCAGTGAACAGGTTCTGTCACTGCAGTTTGAATCCTTTGGCTTCAAGCACGGGGTTCCGCTCGATGCTGATTTCACCTTTGATGTACGGGCCCTGCCCAACCCCTACTGGGTACCTGAGTTGCGCCGACATACCGGCCTCGACAGCGAGGTGATCGAGTTTCTGCGTCAGTCACCCGAAGTCACCGAGATGGTCAACGACGTGCAGGCCTTCATCACCAAGTGGCTGCCCCAGTTTCAGGCCAACAATCGCAGCTACATCACGATCGGCATCGGCTGTACCGGCGGTCAACACCGCTCGGTCTATATCGCCGAGCAACTGGCTGGTTATTTCCGCAAGCATATGGATAATGTGCAGGTGCTACACCGGGAACTGAGTCAGCCTGCCGCAGGAACAAGCCATGATTGAAACGCGACTGACCATTATCAACAAGCTGGGCCTGCACGCCCGTGCAGCTGCCAAACTGGTCACACTGGCGAATCAGTTCAACGCCGACATCCGCATCAACAAGGATGGCCGTGAAGTGGATGGAAAGAGCATCATGTCCGTGATGATGCTGGCCGCCAGCAAGGGTACCGAAATCGCGCTTGCCGCTGAAGGGGATGATGCACCTCAGGCGCTTGATGCCATCACCACATTGATCAACAATCGCTTCGACGAGCCCGAGTAAGATCCCGAACACCCTGTCCCCGGACAAGCGCCCACCTCCGATCGAGATCCGCCATGAGTCAGCAGGAAACCAAATCCAACCTGGAAGCACTGAGCGCCGCGCTTGAGGTCGGCGAGCTGCAGCAACTGAGATTCATGCTCAACAAGGGCCTGAAACCGGTTGAAGTGGCACACCTGCTGGAAAAAACACCTCCACGCGAGCGCCAGATCCTGTGGAACCTGCTCAATCAGGAACTGGAAGGCGAGGTGTTGCAATATCTGGGGGACGATGCCCAGACCGAGATTCTGAGCCGCATGGAAGCGTCAGAAGTGCTCGCCATCACTGAGACGCTGGAAACGGACGACATGGCCGACATTCTGCAGCAGTTGCCCGAACGGGTAATGAAAGAGCTGCTGCAGATCATGGACCAGCAGAACCGCGCGCGGGTCGAGGAAGTACTGGCCTATCCGGAAGATACCGCCGGCGGCCTGATGAACACGGACACGGTCACCATCCGGCCTGACATCAATGTGGAGACGGTCCTGCGTTACCTGCGCCGCCACAAGGATATCCCTGAGATGACCGATATCCTGTTTGTTGTCAGCCGCAAGGACTCCTACATCGGCGTACTGCCACTGACACGCCTGCTCACGTCCGATCCCGGCGTGCTGGTGCGTGAGATCATGCAGACCGATGTGGAGCCGATTCCGGCCGACATGCCCGACGAGAGCGTTGCCCGCCTGTTCGAGCAGCTTGACCTGATCTCGGCCCCGGTGGTCAATGAAGAGGGGCGTTTGCTGGGGCGTATCACCATTGATGACGTGGTCGATGTCATACGTGAAGATGCTGATCATTCACTGATGAGCATGGCCGGTCTTGATGACGATGAGGACACCTTTGCGCCGATCATGAAGACCACCCGCCGGCGCGCGGTGTGGCTCGGTATCAACCTGATCACGGCCTTTGCGGCATCCGCGGTGATCGGCCTGTTTGAAGCCACCATCGACAAGGTGGTCGCACTGGCGGTGCTGATGCCGATAGTTGCTTCCATGGGGGGGATCGCGGGCAGCCAGACACTGACACTGGTGATTCGAGGGCAGGCTCTGGGACATATCGAGCGATCCAATATTGGCTGGCTGTTCAATCGGGAGCTGGTTGTCGGACTGCTGAACGGAATGCTGTGGGCACTGGTCGTTGCCGTAGTGGCTGTACTCTGGTTTCAGGATATGACGGTTGGTATCGTGATCGCCATGGCACTGGTGATTAACCTGATCGCCGGCGCCATGGCCGGCACCCTGCTGCCAACAATGCTGAAATCGATGGGCATTGATCCTGCACTGGCTGGCGGCGTCCTGCTGACAACCATCACTGATGTGGTGGGCTTCTTCGCCTTTCTGGGACTGGCGACCCTGTTTTTTGCCTGATGGAAACTGTTATGAGCGATTTTGACCACCTGCAGCACGATGACGAAGAACAGCTGCCGCCCAGCAAGTCCCAGCTCAAGCGTGATGCGGATGAACTGCAGAATCTGGGCCAGCGGATGACCGAATTGCGACCGGACCAGCGAGAGAAGCTGCCGATTGATGATCGCCTGCGCGCCGCACTGGATGAGTACAGCCGAATCAAGGCCAATGGTGCCAAACGACGTCACCTGCAGTTTATCGGTAAACTGATGCGCACCGCTGATGCGGACGCTATTCGCGAGGTTGTGGACCGCTTCGACTCGGCCACGGCGGCCCACAACCAGCTGTTTCACGAGCTGGAGCGCTGGCGTGAACGCTTGATCAGCGAGGACAACGAAACGCTGCAAAGCTTCATTGACGCTCACCCTGGTGCCGATATCCAGCATTTGCGTCAGCTGGTGCGCAACGCCAAGCGCGAACGCCAGCTGGAAAAGCCACCCGTGAATGCACGCAAACTGTTCAAGTACCTTCGTGAGCTGAACGAAGTCTGACAGGCCTCAGTCGCCGGAGCCGGTCAACAGATCGAGCTCCGGGTTTTCCCAGCTGCCGGTAAGTCGATAACGCAGCGTCGAGAAGCGCTCCAGCCGGTCGCCAATCAGCTTGTCGATCACGAATACAGCACCCGCCACCTGAGGTGCTCCGAGCAGCACTGCCGCCAGCGGCACATTACTGCTGATCGGCAAGGCCACCTCTACCTCCTTGTCCAGAGTCCCTGCAGCCAGATTCACCCGCCCCTGAACACTCATATTTGCAGACGGGCCCGCCATCACCAGCGGCTCAACGGTGGTGGCAATCCCCTGCTGCAGGCGGTAATGCCCATCCAGGCGGTCAAAACTGACCCCCTTCTTCAGCAGGTCACTGAAATCAAGCCGCAGCCGACGTGCCAGCGAGTTGAAGTTCAGAATCCCGAACACTCGCAGCAAATTGGTGCTTTCAGCTGTTTCTATCAGGCGTCCCTCTCGGGTCGAAAACTGCAGCTCACCATTCAGACGATCCAGACTCACATCCCAGGGGGCACCTTTCCAGTTCAGCTGAAGCAGTGATTCCACCCGGCTTGTTTCCAGTACACGGCCATAGTGCCAGCGCTCGAGCAATGCACCCAGATCATCTCCCACCAATCTGAGTGTCAGCTCAGTCTGCTGCTCTTTCTGCTGGTTCCAGTGTGCCTCACCCCGCAGAACCAGCTGGTCCAGATAGGCTTCCAATCCGGATATGCGGGTACCCCGCTCGTCCGGGCGCAGACTGAAGCGCCAGTCACCCAACGCCTTTTCACCCAACCAGAGTGAGTCAACCCTGATATCGGCAGCAGGCAACCGTATCCGTCCCAACAACTGCGGGTAAAAGCTGTCATGCTCCGTCACGGGTGACATTTCAGGCGCATCATCCTGCATCAGCGCATTCAGCTGCAGACGTTCAAGGTGGACTTTCAGCGGCTCGTCCGCCTGCGGCAGCAATACCTTCCCCTGCAGGTCGGCCCCACTGATATCAAGCGCAAGCCCGGTGGCATCCGTTGTGCCGCTGAGCTTAATGGTTTCTGCCGTTGTGCCGACACGCGCCAGTTCCAGCTCAACCTGCTGCACCTGAACCGGTGTATTCAAATCCAGCTTCAGAGTCAAAGGAGCCGCTACCTCCGCCGGTTTGAACAATACACCAGGCAACGGCAATTCCACTCCGATCAGATCACTGTACAGCTCCAGCATGGGACAGCTGGCATCTGCACAGAGCAGCAGCTCCCCCTGCCAGCGGGTCGTTCCCGTCACCATATCCAGCAGTGGCTGCTCCAGCCAGCGGTTCAGAATCGCCAGATCCGTTTGCCCCCGCAGACTGACTTTGACGCTGTCACGTTCGCTGGTGACACTGGCGCTGACCGGACCACCCCATGCCTTGGCTCTGATGTTGGTGGCACTGAAGCCCCGGGTGCTGGTATAGCTGAACTGTCCTTCGACATCTTCCAGTTCAAGCCCGAGCGACTGCGAGCCAAAACGCCCATCACTTAAATCCACGGCAACGCGTGCTTCAGGAGCCCGATCTTCAACAAGTGGAATGCTCAACCCCAGCCGGGTCAGGGCCTTACCTTCCAGCTGCCATTGCTGCAGCTCCTGACCTACCAGATCAGCCAGCGGCGTGGTTTTCAGAACCTGATCGATATCACTGGCAGGACCATCCAGCAGGGTTTCAATCTCCAGCTGCCGACTGCCCGGCGAGAGATAGGCCCAGCCTGAGGGAATATCGCTGTCAAGGAGTGTGGCGCGGTTGATATTGATTGCCAGCCCCTGCTCCTTAACCAGCACAAACAGATCACCTTGCTCAATGGCTGGCCAGCCCGGTTGATAATCCAGACGAGCATCCTTGATATCAAAAAACAGCTGTACCACCGGCGTCGAACTCTCACCCAGAGATCGAGTGCCGGTTCTCAGCAGCATGCCAGCCTGGCGCAAATGCCCCGCCTGAACCGCACTTTCCAGCCAGTTGTACAGGCCGCTGCCCACTTCTTTTTCAGGGGTATAAAGTGATGCCTGACTGCCGTCACTGTCAGTCATGCCGATCATCAGGATCAGATCGGCCTGACGCTCAGAATCAAAGGGAAGATCAATACTGAAACGACCCGCCGCATTGACCTGCCGGTTATGCAGCTGCAGTCGCTCACCGCTGACCCTGACGCCGGCTTCATCCAGCTGCCAGCGGATCTCACCACTGGCTTGCCGATAACGCCAGCCCTGTGGATAAAGCTCAGGAAAGTGCATATCAAAGGCATGACTGTCGAGCTGGATCAGACCGGCATATGGGGTGGCAAGCAGTTGCCCGCTGACGCCCTGCAATGCCGGAGCGCCGCGCCAGCCATCAACACCCACCGCATCCAGTTCGGCACTCAGAGTCAGCTCACTCCAGCGACCATCCAAGGGCTTTTCCAGCCGCAGCTGCCGTAACTGGCCACGGGGCTGCAACTGCTGCAGCAGCCTGACCAGCTCGGGAGCCACGCCCTCTGCAACACCAAGCCAGGCTGCGGTTGCTGCAAGGTCCAGTTCTGCCATGAAGGCACGCCTGAGATCAAGCTGCCGCTCCTGCCAGTCAAGGTCCACTACCACCAACGGCAGGGTCAATTCAGCCTGCTCATGCAGCAGTGTGATCGGCTGCAACTGCAGTTGATAACCCCGATCACTCTGCAGCAACGCCGCTGTAAAGCGCCCCGCCTGAGGTTGAGACAGATCAGGATCAGTTAACTGCAGCCGTTCGAAGCCGACTTCAGCCTGCAAACTTTGCAATTGCTGATTGCGAACATCGGCCCAAAGCTCCAGATCCAGATCCAGCGCCGCCAGCTCAGGCTCAAGCTCCAGCATTTGAAACAGTTCCGGTCCCAGGTCTTCGGCCTGCAGGTAAAAACGATAGCGGGCCTTGAGTGGATCAGACGTTGCCAGATCGGTTTCGATGGCAAAATGCACACCTGCATCGGCGCCCAACTCAGGCATGCGGAACAGGCCACTCAGACGATGCTCATGCGGTGCGTTCTCCAGCTCAAGGTCTGCCGGGGTGATGACAAGCGGCACACCCTGCTCCGGTATCAGCGTGATGTGCACATCCCGAATCACCGCATAGGGCTGGCGGATCAGCAAACCAACCAGCTGTTCCCAGGCTGATGGTGACAGCCCCTGATCCTGCTTGCCGGGCTCCGCGCCCGGGCGATGCAGCCAATGTCCACCGCGCTGGTGCCAGCGCAGATCCACGCCTTCGACCTCAAAACGCTGAAAGATCGGTACCCCCTCAAGCAGGGAAGCGAGCAGATCCAGCTCAAGTTCAAGCCTGTTGATTTTCAGGCTGCCTTCAGACCCTGGATCATCGGCAGGAGTCCTGGCCGAGACACCTTGCACCTGCAACACTGGATAGGCATAGCGCCAACTGCCCTGCATCCTGTCAAGCTGCACCGGAAGTTCCAGCACCTCACTGAGCCAGTGCTCCGCCTGTGGACGAAAACGATCTGCCGACTCCAGTACCAGCCGTGCGGCCGTCAGCAGCAGTGCCAGCAGCAACAGCAGCAGCAAAAAAATCCACCAGGCACGACTCAGATGGCGACGCATCGGCTTTCCGTATCAGCGCAGCACAACATCGAACTGTTCCGGGGTATACATCGGCTCAACCTGAAACCTCACCGTCTTGCCGATGAAAGCCTCCAGTTCTGCCACGTGATCAGACACTTCATCCAGCAGGTGATCGACCACTGACTGCGCTGCCAGCACCAGATAGGTTTCGGTATCATAGGCCCGGTGCTGACGCAGGATTTCACGGAAAATTTCGTAACACACCGTCTCCGGCGTTTTCAGTGAACCACGCCCCTGGCAGTGGCTGCAGGGCTCACACAGCACCTGCTCAAGGCTTTCACGGGTACGCTTGCGGGTCATTTCAACCAGACCCAGCTCCGATACGCCGGTCACCTTGCATTTGGCATGATCCTTTTCCAGAACCCGCTCGAGGGTGCGCAATACCTGACGCTGATGATCAGGGTCTTCCATATCGATAAAATCGATGATGATGATCCCGCCCAGATTGCGCAGGCGCAGCTGACGGCCAATGGCTGTGGCCGCTTCGAGATTGGTCTTGAAGATGGTTTCTTCAAGGTTGCGATGCCCCACAAAGGCACCCGTATTCACGTCCACTGTGGTCATCGCTTCGGTCTGATCAAAAATCAGGTAGCCGCCGGACTTGAGTTCGACCTTGCGCCCCAGCGCCTTCTGCATCTCTTCTTCAACATTGAACATGTCGAAAATGGGACGCTCGCCAGGATAATATTCCAGCTTTTCCTCGATTTCGGGTACAAGCGCCTGCACGAATTCCTGTGCGCGCTGAAAGGTTTCGCGTGAGTCGATTCTGATCCGCTCAACGCCAGCATGAGCCATGTCCCGCAAGGCTCGCATGTTCAGCGGCAGGTCTTCATACACGATCGCAGGCGGCTTGACCTGCTTGATCTTGTGCCGAATGGAGTCCCACAGGCGACGCAGAAACTGCAGGTCACTTTCCAGTTCAACTTCAGTCACCCCTTCCGCCACGGTGCGCAGGATCACGCCCCACTCCGGGGTATTGGTCGTTTCTGATTGCATCAACCCCTGCATCTGATTACGCAGACGTTCACGCTCCTGCGGATCTTCTATGCGCTGAGAGATGCCAATGTGGGTACTGCCCGGCATCAACACCAGGTAGCGTGACGGAATCGAGATATGCGTGGTCAGACGTGCGCCCTTGGTCCCGATCGGATCCTTGGTCACCTGCACCAGCAACCCCTGCCCTTCACGCAGCACCTGCGAGATGGAGGTCGAATTGCGTTGCTCAGCCGGCAGGCTCTGATCCACCACCTCATCCACATGGATAAACGCGGCACGCTCAAGACCGATATCGATAAACGCCGCCTGCATGCCGGGCAGCACGCGAGCAACCTTGCCCATATAGATATTGCCGACGATGCCGCGCCGCTTGGCACGCTCCACGTAGATCTCCTGGGGCATGCCGTTTTCGATCACTGCCACGCGCGTTTCCATTGGCGTGAAATTGATCAGGATCTCCTCACCCATCCTCTGTGTCCTCGATCAGCTGATTTTTTATAGTTCAGTTAGGCTGCCATAACGGAATATCGAACCTTTGCAGCATTGCAGCCGTTTCCATCAACGGCAAGCCCACAACGGCGGAGTAGCTGCCATTGATGTTTTTGACAAACACCGCTCCCAACCCTTGTATGCCATAGGCACCGGCCTTGTCGCAAGGCTCACCGGTGCGCCAGTACTGCCGGCAACGTGCCTCGTCCAGCTCAATGAACTCCACATCCGTTCCTACACAGCAGACCTCGACGCGTCCCTCTGCGGCCAGCGCGACGGCAGTCAACACCTGATGGCGCCTGGCCGACAACTGCATCAACATCGCGATAGCTTCATGCTCATCACCGGGTTTGGCCAGAATATGGTCATCAATGGCTACGGTAGTATCAGCGCCAAGCACCACGGCATCGCCGCCTGCCTGTGCCAGCCCTGCCAGCGCCTTATCCTTCGCCAGCCGGGTCACATACTCATGCGCAGGCTCTTTCGGAAGAGGATCTTCACAGATATCAACGGGGCGGCAGTGGAAGTGAACACCGATCTGTTCAAGCAGTTCACGTCGACGCGGGGAGGCTGAAGCCAGAATCAGGTGTGGCATAACAGTTTCACTGTATGTAGAAAGTGTGACGAACAGCCCGCAACAGCAGATACAGCCAGGGCCAGACCAGCGCGCTGACCAGTGATGGCAGCAGGAACAGTAATGACTCGCCCGTCGTGCCGGTCACACTTTGCATCCAGTGGAACAGCAGCTGATTGATGCCCACCAGTACCAGCACCATCAGCGACTGCTGCCAGAGCGGAAACATGCGCAGGCGCTTGTACAGTACCAGCACCAGAAAAGCGATCAGCGTCAGCGACAGGGCGCTGAGACCAAGCACGCTGCCCCGCACCACATCCAGCAGGATACCGAGCATAAAGGCACTGCCCAGACCAACCCGATGCGGCAGCGCCATCACCCAGTAGATCAACATCAGCACAACCCATTCAGGCCGGGCCCATACCAGCAGGTCCGGCAGCGGCATCTGGCTCAGCACCAGCCCTACCAGGAAAGTGGCAAAGATGATTAAACCTCCGCCACGCGCCTCACTCATCCGCAACCTCTTCCTGCGGGGCTGTCAGCACCGGGTGATATTCGACCAGCAACAGATGGCGGCTGCGATCCAGCCGAGCCGATGGCTCCGCTTTTACCAGCGTGAAGGGGCGTCCCGGGTCGCGAATCACTTCCGTCACTCGAGCGACGGGATAGCCGCGCGGAAAACGGCCACCCAGGCCAGAGGTCAACAGCAGATCATCCACACGAATATCGGCTGTATCGGGCACATGCTCCAGCTCAAGCTCATTCAAGACACCCTTGCCAAGCGCAATGCCACGGTAGCCATTCCGATTGATCTCGACGGGCACTGCAGAGCGGGCATCCGTCACCAGCATGACTCGGCTGGTATAGTGCGCCAGCGACACCACCTGTCCCATGACTCCGCCGGCATCCAGAACCGGCTCGCCGATGAAGACATCATCTTCCGAGCCACGGTTGAGGATCACTTCATGCTGGAAGGGGTCGGGGTTCACGCCTATGAGTTCGGCCAGACGCGTGGGCGCCTCAACGCGCTCACCGGCACTGAGCAGCTCACGCAGGCGGATATTCTCTGCAGTCAGCGCCGCCATCTGCTGCACTTTGCGCTCCAGTACCAGCGTCTCTGCTTTCAGGCTCTGATTTTCACGCAGCAGGCTGGCACGATCGACCACCAGATCCGACAGGCTGTCCGCCACCCGGGACGGCATATCGACCACCCACTGCAGCGGCGTGACGACGAGAGAAAGCCAAGCGCGACCTTCCTTCATTTTGGGCCAGTTGAGATCAGCCACCATCAGCAGCACAGCCAGAAACACCAGCAACAGAAACAGCCGACGCGGTGAGCCGCCACGGAAGATCGGTTTAATAACCCACCTCCCGTGCAGCCGGGCACAGGTGACCGAGGTTACTCAACAGTCGCCTCTGCACCCGCAATCACTCGTAGGTCAGCAGTTCAAAGGAGTGCTTATCAAGCATTTCGAGGGCCTTGCCACCGCCACGGGCAACACAGGTCAGCGGATCTTCCGCCACGATCACCGGCAAACCGGTCTCTTCGCTGACCAGACGGTCGATATTGCGCAGCAGTGCGCCACCGCCGGTCAACACAATGCCGTGTTCGGCAATATCAGCAGCCAGCTCGGGCGGGCACTGTTCCAGCGCACTCTTGACCGACTGCACGATGGCCGACAGCGGCTCCTGCAGCGCTTCCAGAATTTCATTGCTGTTCAGGGTGAAGCTGCGGGGAATACCCTCGGCCAGGTTACGGCCGCGCACGTCAATTTCCAGAATTTCGCTGGAGGGGTAGGCCGTGCCCACCTCCTGCTTGATTCGCTCGGCGGTGGCATCACCGATCAGGCTGCCGTAGTTGCGCCGCACGTAGGTCACAATCGCCTCATCGAATCGGTCACCACCGACCCGTACAGATTCCGCGTAGACAATACCGTTAAGGGAGATCACCGCGATCTCGGTGGTACCACCGCCGATATCCACCACCATGGATCCGCTGGCCTCTTCAACCGGCAGGCCCGCACCGATCGCCGCCGCCATCGGCTC
Source organism: Marinobacterium sp. MBR-109 (assembly GCF_040547565.1). Taxonomy (NCBI): domain Bacteria; kingdom Pseudomonadati; phylum Pseudomonadota; class Gammaproteobacteria; order Oceanospirillales; family Oceanospirillaceae; genus Marinobacterium; species Marinobacterium sp. MBR-109. The sequence goes on along the minus strand of NZ_JBEPPZ010000007.1, from coordinate 111,131 downwards.
TTCAATCAGATAGACTTCACGGGCACCGGCCCCGATGGCCGATTCCTTGATGGCACGCCGCTCGACCTGAGTCGACTTGCAGGGCACACACACCAGTACTCTTGGGCTGGGGGTCATAAAGCTGTTGTCATGCACCTTGCTGATAAAGTACTGCAGCATTTTCTCGGTGACATGGAAGTCGGCGATGACGCCGTCCTTCATCGGTCGGATCGCCGTAATATTGCCTGGCGTCCGGCCCAGCATGCGCTTGGCGTCAGACCCCACCGCCGCCACGGACTTCTGGTTGCCGTTGACACGAATGGCGACCACCGAAGGCTCGTTCAGCACAATGTCCTTGTCACGGACGTAAATCAACGTATTGGCGGTGCCCAGATCGATGGACAGATCGCTGGAAAACAGGCCTCGAATTTTCTTAAACATGATGACGTGGTTACCCTGAGATTGCCTGACAGGCCTTACCGAACTGGCCGCATTTCTGAAAGCACACAACTCTAACAACGGCAGGGATTTTGGGCAAGGTTCAAACATGCTATCTTATGCGCCATTCACCCTTTCCAAACCCAACTGTTGCGGGGCCTGAGATATTCAGCCGCCCTTAAGCCAACAGACTGATCAGAGCGAGAAACGGACCTATGTCACTGGACCGATCCGATGTGGAACAGATCGCACATCTGGCACGGCTGCAGATCGATGCGGCCGATATCGACGGCTACAGCCAATCCCTCAACAGCATCCTGAGCCTGGTGGATCAGATGCAGGCCACCAACACCGAGGGCGTCGAGCCCCTGGCCCATCCGCTGGATGCGGTACAGCGTCTGCGCCGTGATGAAGTGACCGAGCCGAATCAGCGCGAGGCCCTGCAGGCAGTGGCACCGGCCGTTGAAGACGGCCTGTTTCTGGTACCCAAGGTCATCGAATAATCCGCTTTCAGGTTCAAGGATACCCAGATGTTTGACAAGACACTTGCCGAACTGGCCCAGGGGCTGGAGCGCGGCGATTACAGCAGTACCGAACTGACCCAGGCCTATCTGCAGCGCATCAAGGCACTGGATGGCGTGTACAACAGTTTCATCAGCGTCACCGAAGAGCAGGCACTGGCGCAGGCCAGGGCCGCCGATGAGGCACGCGCCGCCGGCAACGCCGGTGCGCTCTGCGGCCTGCCGATCGCGCACAAGGACCTGTTCTGCACTCAGGGCGTGCGCACCTCCAGCGCATCCAAAATGCTGGACAACTTTATCTCTCCCTACGACGCCACCATCGTCAGCCGACTGAAAAACGCCGGCAGCGTGATGCTGGGCAAGCTGAACATGGATGAGTTCGCCATGGGCTCCTCCAATGAGAGCAGCTTCTATGGCGCCGTGCGCAACCCCTGGAATACCGACTGTGTACCCGGTGGCTCCTCCGGTGGTTCGGCGGCTGCCGTGGCCGCGCGCCTGACACCTGCAGCGACCGGTTCCGACACCGGCGGCTCCATTCGTCAGCCGGCAGCACTCTGCGGCGTGACCGGCATCAAGCCAACCTATGGACGCGTCTCCCGCTACGGCATGATCGCCTTCGCCTCTTCTCTGGATCAGGCCGGCCCCATGGCACGCACAGCCGAAGATTGCGCCATGATCCTAAACGCCATGGCCGGTTTCGACCCACTGGACTCCACCAGCGCCGAACGTGACACCGAAGATTACACCACAGCGCTGAACCAGCCGCTTGCAGGCCTGAAGATCGGCCTGCCCAAGGAATACTTCTCCGCTGCACTGGATGCCGGTGTCGCCGAGCAGGTGCGTAACGCCATTGCCGAGTTTGAAAAGCTGGGCGCAACCGTGAAAGAGGTCAGCCTGCCCAACACCGAGCTGTGCATCCCGGCCTATTACATTCTGGCTCCGGCCGAAGCCTCCTCCAACCTGTCCCGCTTTGACGGCGTACGCTACGGCTATCGCTGCGACAACCCGGTGGATCTGGAAGACCTGTACAAGCGCAGCCGTGGCGAAGGCTTTGGCACCGAGGTCAAACGACGCATTATGGTCGGCGCCTACGCCCTCTCTGCCGGTTACTACGATGCCTACTACCGCAAGGCGCAGCAGATCCGGCGCATGATTCAGCAGGATTTCATCAACGTGCTGAATGAAGTCGACGTCATCATGGGCCCGACCACACCCCAGCCGGCCTTCAAGCTGGGCGAGAAGAGCAGCGACCCGGTATCCATGTATATGGAAGATATTTTCACCCTGTCGCTCAATCTGGCCGGCCTGCCTGGCATCTCCGTACCCTGCGGCCAAACTCAGGGCCTGCCGGTTGGCCTGCAGATCATCGGCAACTACTTTGCCGAATCGAAGCTGCTCAACATCGCGTATCAGTTCCAGCAGGCAACTGACTGGCACACACAGATCCCGGCCGGAGTGGAGGTGTAATCATGGAATGGGAAGTCGTCATCGGGCTGGAGATTCACGCTCAGCTCGCCACCAAAACCAAGATTTTCTCCGGCGCCAGCACCGCTTTCGGTGCCGAGCCCAACACTCAGGCCTGCGCCGTTGACCTGGCACTGCCGGGCACCCTGCCGGTATTCAACGAGAACGCCCTGCGCATGGCGGTGATGTTTGGCCTCGCAGTCAATGCCGAAATCGGCAAGCGTTCCGTGTTCGAGCGCAAGAACTACTTCTACCCGGACCTGCCCAAGGGCTATCAGACCACCCAGCTGGCCGAGCCGATCGTAGGCCCTGGCTTTGTCGACATCGAAACCGAGGACGGCGTGCAGCGCCGCGTGCGCATTCACCACGCCCATCTGGAAGAGGATGCCGGCAAGTCGCTGCATGAAGACTTCCACGGCATGACCGGCATCGACCTGAACCGTGCCGGCACCCCGCTGGTCGAGATCGTGTCCGAGCCGGACATGCGCTCCTCCAAGGAGGCGGCGGCCTATGCGCGCAAGATCCACGCCATCGTCACCACACTGGGCATCTGCGACGGCAACATGGCCGAAGGCTCCATGCGCTGTGACTGCAACGTCTCCGTGCGTCCCAGGGGTCAGGAAGAGCTGGGCACTCGCACCGAGCTGAAAAACATCAACTCCTTCCGCTTCATCGAGCGTGCCATCGACACCGAAGTGGCGCGCCAGATCGACCTGATCGAGGATGGCGGTCGAGTAGTGCAGGAAACCCGCCTGTACGATCCGGACAAGAACGAAACCCGCAGCATGCGCTCCAAGGAAGAAGCCAACGACTACCGTTACTTCCCCTGCCCGGATCTGCTGCCGGTCATTATCGATGACAGCTACATCGAGGCGATCCGCGAAACCCTGCCGGAACTGCCGGACGCCCGCCGTGAGCGCTTCATCAGCGAATACAGCCTGTCCGAATACGATGCCGGTGTACTGTCCGCCTATCGCGCCCAGGCCGACTACTACGAGCAGGTGGTGAAGCAGTCCGGCGATACCAAGCTGGCTGCCAACTGGGTGATGGGCGAACTGGCCAAGTTCCTCAATCAGAACGACACCGACATCAAGGACAGCCCTGTTTCAGCCGAACAGCTCGGCGGCCTGCTGGTGCGCATCAAGGACAACACCATCTCCGGTAATATCGCCAAGAAGGTATTCGAGCTGATGTGGAGCAAGGGCGGCAGCGCCGATGAGATCATCGAAGCCGAAGGCCTGAAGCAGGTTACCGACACCGGTGCCATCGAGAAGATCGTTGACGAAGTGATTGCCAGCGCCGACAAGCAGGTGGAGCAGTACAAGGCCGCGGAACCGGACAAGCGCGGCAAAATGCTCGGCTTCTTCATGGGTCAGGTGATGAAGGCTACCGGTGGCAAGGCCAACCCGGGCGCCGTCACCGGCATCCTGAAGCAGAAGCTGGACGCGCTCTGCGACTGAGCAAGCGATAGGCTCTGAAGCAAAAAAGCCGGTTTCCGCGAGGGACCGGCTTTTTGTTTGAAGCGGCTAATACTGCACTATTCAGCGTCGGCATGCTCGCCAATGACTGACCGTCTGCCGCCATGGATGGCGGCAGTCGAGCCCTCAGGGACGAGTTCATGGCGCGTCAGGCAGTGGTGAGCGTGCCGAAGTCGCCACTGCTCATTAAGCCCCTCAGATCAACTCAACAAAACTGCCCACAACCCGATCCGGCAAGCAGTTTTCCACCGGCTCACCATGGTTGTAACCGTAGCTGACGCAGATCACCGGGCAACCAGCGGCGCGGGCGGCCAGCACATCGTTGCGTGAATCCCCCAGCATCAACGCCTGCTCAGGCTGACAGCCAAGGGTTTCCATCACCACATGTAATGGCAGCGGATCGGGCTTTTTCACCGGCAGGCTGTCACCGCCCAACACCTGTGCGAAGTAATGATCAATCTTCAGCGCCTGCAGCAACGGCGTGGTAAACGCCATCGGTTTGTTGGTCACCACCGCCATGGGCACCCCGGCCTGCTGCAGATGCAACAGCACCTCTTCCACGCCCGGGTAGAGTTTGCTGTAGCGCCCGTTGCTCTGGGTATAGGCCGAAAGAAATACCTCGAATGCCGCCTGGAACAGCTCAGACTCCACCGAATCATCCGTTGGATACATCTCGCCGGTCAGGGCGCGCATCACCAGCACCGGCGCGCCATTGCCGACCCACTGGCGCACCCGCTCTTCACCCGCCGGCTCACGCCCCAGCGCCTGCAGCATGTTATCCACAGCCGCGGTCAGATCCAGCGCGCTGTCTACCAGCGTGCCGTCCAGATCAAACATCACGCAGGCGGGCAATCCGCCATTGAACAGATGGCGCATCAGCCAGCTGCCTTCGCCAGCTCGGCACGCATCTGCGCAATCGTCGTGGCGTAGTCATCGGTATTGAAAATGGCGGAACCGGCGACAAAGGTATCAGCGCCCGCCGCGGCGATCTCGGCAATATTGCCGATACCCACACCGCCATCCACTTCCAGACGGATATCAAAGCCGCTGTCATCGATGCGCTGACGTACCTGGCGCAGCTTGTCCAATGTGGCCGGAATAAACTTCTGGCCGCCAAAGCCGGGGTTAACCGACATCAGCAGGATCATGTCCACCTTGTCCATAACATGATCAAGGTAGTGCAGCGGCGTTGCCGGGTTGAACACCAGGCCGGACTGACAGCCGCCGTCACGGATCATCTGCAGCGAACGGTCGATATGCTCGGAGGCTTCCGGATGGAAAGTGATGTAGCTGGCACCCGCCTTCAGAAACTCACTGATCATGTGATCTACCGGCTTCACCATCAGGTGCACATCGATCGGCGCTCCGATACCGTAGTCTCGCAGTGCCTTGCACACCATCGGGCCGATGGTCAGGTTGGGCACATAATGGTTGTCCATCACGTCGAAGTGAACAATATCCGCACCGGCAGCCAGTACGTTTTCAACCTCTTCCCCCAGACGGGCAAAATCGGCAGAGAGAATGGAAGGAGCAATCTTGAAATCGGCCATGGGAACTCGTTCGCTGGTTAACAATGCGCCTATTGTACCCAAGCTGCCAACGCTATTCAGCACCCACGCCAGCAATCCTCTTGCGGCCATGCAAGCCAGCCTCGATAATCAGGCCATGTCTATTCATTTGAAGCTCATCACATTTGCCTTCGGCGCTTTGCTGCCTCTCACTTTTGCTCAGGCGCAAACGGATGCCACGGAGGATGATACCGCTCCGGCACGCCATGCGGCGGGCAGCCTTGATGGCGCAGAACTGCTGCTGTTGCAGCTCGAAGCGAATGCAGAGCTGATTTCACTCAAACTGGAAGAAAACACCTTCTTTCTGGTTTTTCGCCCTGCCGTTGCCCCGGTTCCGGTTGGCAACCTGTTGATCATGCCGGATACGGGTGTTGGCGCGGGGTGGGCCGAGCAAAGTACCGCCATCAGCCGCTATCTTGCCGAACATGGCTGGAATACTCTGATATTGCAGCCACCCAGCCCCCCAACCCCGGCCCTGCCTGAACGCACTCTGCCCAGCATGCGGGCCATTCGAGCCGGCTCGACCACTGACGCCCCACCCGCCACCGGCGACAGTGCTGCCGAATCGGCTCAAGCCGAGTCAGAAGACTCTGCCAACGAAGCACCCGAGATGCCCTTTGCGGAGCAGGTACGCCAACGCCTGTCTCTTGCACGCACGGAATTGCAACAACGTGGGCATGAGGACACCGAGACCAATGTGATTCTGGGCATAGGCAGCAGCGCCCCTTGGGCGGCAGCACTTGCAGCAGATCTGGGAGATGAATGGGATTTGGTGATGATCAATCCGCGCCCAAGTGAAATCGCTGACACCGGCCTGATCGAACTGTTGCCGCGCATCGAAGGCCGAATTATTGACCTTTACTACCTGCCACTGCCCGGCTACCCGGAGGCCGCACCGGATGCGCAACTGCGCCGCCAGCTGGCCATTCGCACAGAGATGCACGATTACCATCAGAGTCGATTACCCGGCGTATTCAGAGGCTGGCAGCGAGAAATGCCACAGCTGGTACGTCAGCTACGCGGCATCATGGAACGAGTACTGCTGGCCGAGCCGGAAACGCCAGAACCCGAGCTGCTGCCGCCGCCCGACACACAGACCCCGCCAGGTATACGCAACCCGCGTCCGGCGCAAGGCCCCGGCGCGGTATGAGTCAGCGCATGCCCCGGGCTGCCTTGATGCGGTCATAGGCCGCCTGTATTTCCTGGGTTTTTTCCTTGGCAAGCTGAACCATGTCTTCCGGCAACCCCTTGGCGATCAGCTTGTCCGGATGATGTTGACTCATTAGCTTGCGCCAGGCCTTTTTGACATCGGCATCACTGGCTTCGGGGCTCACGCCGATTACACCGTAGGCATCCGCCAAAAGACCAGCTTCGTTATAGCCCGGCTGCTGATGTGACTCCCAGGAGTGGCGACGGAAGGCATCTTCCGCGCGCATGCGTGACATCAGCAGTTCCATTTCCTGCTGGGTGAAGCGCAGTTCGGAAAAGACCTGTTGCAGAATGGCCTGTTCAGCCGGGCTTATCTCGCCATCCGACATCGCCGCCTGCAGCTGAATCTCCACGAACATCAATTTCACTGTCGGCCGCTGACGCAACACGATCGCCAGCGGCCTGAGTACGCTGGTGATATCAAACTCTTCCTGCTTACCTTCAGAGAAGTGGTCAATGGCTTCACGCCGGCGGGCTTCAGTAAGGTTCATTCGGGTCATAACCTCACGGGCGAACGCGATTTCGTTTTCAGTGACCCGCCCATCCGCCTTGGCAACCTTGCCCATGACGCTGAAGGTCGCACGAAAAAACAGCTGCTGCGGATTGAAAGCCTGCAATTTGCGGCTCAGACCACGCTGGATCAGAAAGCCGATCGCACCACCAATCAATAAACCGAATGGACCACCACTGATCAAACCGATCAAACCACCGGTGATCGCCCCGGCTCGAAAACGGCGCAACTGCTGAAACAGGTTTTCCATTGCAACTCCTTAAAGCCTGCCCTCATGCAGGCGCTGATCCAGTTGTGCCAGGCGCTCCGGCGTACCAACGTCCTCCCAGCAGCCCCGGTGTCGCTCCCCGCTCACCTGCCCACGTGCCATCGCCGCGCGCAGCAATGGGGCCAGTGCAAAAGCGGTTTCGGTTACACCCTCGAACAGCTGGGGAGTGAGGACGCTGATGCCGCTGAAGGTCAGCCGTCCGCTTCCCTGCTCACTGACACGCCCGGTAGCCTCCAGCACAAAGTCGCCTCGCGGGTGCCACAAGGGGTTGTCAGTCAACACCAGATGGGCACCTCCTGGTGGGGGATTGATGCTGACCAAGCCGTTCAACGGGTGAGTGCTGAACACATCTCCATTCAGCACCAGAAAGGGTTCATCACCCCGTTCACACAACAGTGGCAAGGCCCGGCGTATGCCCCCGCCGGTTTCCAACGGCTCATCTTCAGCTGAATAGCTGATGCGTGCACCATAGCGACTGCCATCCTGGAGACAGTCTTCAATCTGCTGCCCAAGCCAGGCGTGATTGATCACGATATCAGTGATGCCGGCAGCCACCAGCCGTTCAATCGGGTATTCAATCAGCCGCTTTCCCCCCACGCGAAGCAGCGGCTTGGGCGTCGTCAGGGTCAGCGGTCGCATGCGCGTCCCTAGCCCTGCCGCCAGAATCATCGCGCGCATCACTGCCACCAGCGCTCGATCTGCTTGCCGGCAAACTGCGGATGCGCCACGAAGGCAGGTACCACACGCCGATCCAGCCAGCGTACGAACGGCGCCAGCTCCTCATAACGTGATGCGACCCGGTACAGGTAGGCAAAGGTTCTGGGCAGATCATCCAGATACCCTGCCTTGCCGTCGCGCAGCCAGAGCCGAGCGAAAATGCCCAGCACCTTGATATGGCGCTGCATGCCCATCAAGTCGAACTGCTGCTGAAACAGTCCCTGCTCTGCCACATCAAGACCATCCTGCTTCAAACGCTGGCGAAACGCCTCTACCCAAAAACGCACCCGCTCGTCCGGCCAGTCGATATAACAGTCACGTAACAGCGAAACCAGATCATAAGTTACAGGCCCCGATACGGCATCCTGAAAATCGATAATGCCCAGTCGGCCATCGTCGATCAGCATCAGATTGCGCGAGTGATAATCTCGGTGCACGCTGACTTGTGGTTGCGCCAGCGCGGATTCAATCAGCAGCTTGGCCACCAGACCAAGGAGGTGGTATTCCTCTTCCTGCAGCTCCAGCCCCAGCAAACGGGTCAGAAACCACTCGGGAAACAGCGCCATCTCGCGCGCAAGCATCACACGGTCATAGGGGGGTAATGCAGGCTGATCGGTTGTACGTTGAATCTGCCGTAACGCTTCGAAGGCAGCGGCATAGTGCTGTTCTACCGTTGCTTCGGACAGCTGCGGCAGCAGAAGCTGGTCTCCAAAGTCCTCCAGCAGCATGAAACCCAGCTCAAGGTCGCTGGCTATCACCCTCGGTACCGCAATACCCTGTGCATGCCAGGCCTGAGCAATGGCCAGAAAAGGCTCACAATCCTCATGTTCGGGCGGCGCATCAACGGCAATCCAGCTGCCCTCGGGGCCGGTAGCTCGGAAGTAACGGCGGAAACTGGCGTCACCGGAGACTGCCTGCAGTCCGGCGTCCACCTCCATCTCCTGTGCAGCCGCCTGCTGCTGTACCCATTCTGAAAGCTGTTTCAGCCGTTGCCCCATTCGCCCTTATCCTCTAGCACTTGAAGTTGTGAATGCTTTATCATGCATGGCTCGGTATGGTACTCGACTTACGGGCTGGCGTGAAACCGGCCACGACCGCAACTGGATGGCGATCTGATGCCCTTTAACACCCGCGCTGCATTCAAACTCACCCTTGCCATTGCTGCTGCCATCTGTACTCAGTCAGTACAGGCACAGGAGAGCAACGAACGACTCTGGAGCTGCAACCTGACTCCGTCCGGAGAATGGGACTGTGAAGTCAATGAAGCCCTGATGCAGCAACAGGAAAGTACACCGCCTGCCAGCCAGACGGCCGCAGAGGCAGACTCTTCAGCCGAACAGAACACAGCAGAGCTCAATGACTCGGCAACGACGGATACAGCCGTCACCGCCGCGACACCGACAGAAACTGCAGCTGAAACAGGTACAGAGCCTGTCAGTATCAGCACTGCGCCTGCAGCGCCAGCCTCGACTGCCTCAGAACTGAGAACAGGTGCTCCAGCGGCCATTCAGTGGCCCGAACCTGCTGCTGCGCAGTCACGGCCGGCCCCCGTCATGGCCCAACAGGCTGCAGCCACGCCCACCTCCGGGGACTGGAGCTGTGTCGCTGTTGACAGTGAATGGGACTGCAGCCGTCAGAATGAGATTCCCGGCTCTCGCCCAGGTATGGCCATGGCCGGATCGAGCGCCGCCATGACGGGCAAACCGGAGTGGAGCTGCGAAGCTGACGGCAATGAATGGGCCTGTCAGCAGGTCGCCACCCAGACACCTGCACAACCTGCGAGCCCGCGCTCCAACATCGCGACACCTGTCAGCCAGGCCGCCCTGGACTGGTATGCCTACGCCCCTGGCGAGGCACCCGGTGCCTGTACCGGCCGCTATATTGAGCCTGAATTTGCCTTTCTGGAAGATGACCGCCCATTTGATCAGCAGCCGGTCTATATCAATGCGCTCAGGTCCAGCACAGAGCTTGGCGGGATCACCCGGCTGGAGGGCGGTATCGAAATACAACGCGGTGGACGCCTGTTTACAAGTGCCAGTGGCGAGTTTGACCAGGGCGCACGCGTTGCTCGCCTGCTCGGCGGTGTCAATTACCGTGAAAAAGGGCTGCTCCTGCTGAGTGAACAAGCAGAAGCGAATATGATCAGTGGCGATACCCGCTTCAGTGGCGCACAATATGTAATGCATGAGCAACACATGCGCGGCAGTGCTGACAGTATCACCCGTTTCGGTGATCGTCGTATTCTGTTGAACGAAGGCGCGGTCACCTACTGCGAACCTGGCAGCGATGCCTGGCAGATCGCAGCGGATTCCATCGAACTCAATCCCGAAACTGGGCGCGGCGTCGCCAGACATGCCACGTTTGATGTTGCCGGCATCCCTATTCTGTACACCCCTTATCTGTCATTCCCGATTGATGATCGTCGCCAGTCAGGCTTCCTCTACCCCAGCCTTGGCTACTCGGAAAGCAATGGGATCGATATAGCCATTCCCTACTACTTCAATTTGGCAGAGAATTTCGACGATACCCTAACGCCACGTTACATCGGCGAACGCGGGCTGCTGCTGGAAAACGAATTCCGCTTTATGAACAGGTGGTCACACAGCACTCTGAGTACAGCCTGGATGTCCGATGACAGTCGTTATAACGACAGTCGCTGGCTTTTTGGCGTCGATCATAAGGGCACCCCTTATGACAACCTCTATAGCCGTATCGACTTCACCCGCGTCAGTGACGATGATTACTTTGAAGATCTCGGTACCTCACTCGAAGTTCAGCGTGACAACCACCTCGATCAGCTGTTTGAACTACGCTATCTGCAGCCGGGCTGGAATCTTGCATTGCGTACCGAAAGCTATCAGACCATTGGTGGTTCCACCCCCTATGAACGTTTGCCACAGGTGCTGCTGACAGGGCATCAGAACCGTATTGCCGGCATATTGGATATTAGCTATCAGGCCGAGTACACGCGCTTCGAGCGTGACCTCGACAGTATTTACTCTATCACCAATGACCCAACTGCCAGCCTGGCAAAGCGTGATGCTGCAGCAACCATTGGGGACCGCATTCATATTCGTCCTCGCCTGAGCATGTCACTGGATAGCCCCTGGGGGTTCATTCGGCCCGCCGCCACACTCTGGCACTCGTCCTATGACCTGGAAAATGAGCGCGATGGCGCCTTGGGAGGTAGTCAGTCAATCACTGCCAGTATTTACAGCCTGGACAGTGGACTGGTACTTGAACGTGATTTTGGCCTCGCTGAAAGCAACTATACGCAAACGCTTGAACCTCGTTTATTCCTGCTGCATTCGGACGCCGATGAGCAGCCGGATTCACTGATTCCCCGGTTTGACTCGTCTCAGCTTGGCTTTACCTACTCCAGCCTGTTCCATGAAACCGGCTGGAGTGGTAACGACCGGGTGGCTGACACGACTCAGGCAACCATCGGTTTGTCCAGCGCCCTGTATAATGCCCTGGGTGTGGAAAAGCTGCGTGTAGGGGTGGCTCAGGCACAGTATTTTGCTGATCGTGAGCATGTTGGCCGTCCGGGTGACAGCACCACAGGCTCTACTGCAGGCAGCTCCAATCTTGCCACTCTGGCCAACTGGAGCATCACACCCAGCCTGCGGCTGAGTCATGATGGCGAAGTTGATCGCGACAGTTATGAATTTCTGGAACACAACTACAAGCTAAGCTATTTGCCAGGTGACAAACGCCTGCTCTACGTGAGCTATCGTGACAGTATCGAAAAAGATCTCGACGAAGGTGTTCAGCAGCTGGACGTTGCTTTCCGCTGGCCGCTTAACAAAAGCTGGACCAGTTACGGCCGCTGGCAGCATGACCTGGACAACAGCGAAAACCTTGAAACCCTGCTCGGGGTCGAATACGCCAGCTGCTGCTGGAAGGTACGCCTGACCGGCCGAAGCTGGGTAGTTGATCCCAATACGGTTGCCCAAAACCAGTTTGAAACCGACACAGGCGTCTTCCTGCAGTTCGTTTTCCGGGGCCTTGGCGCCTTCGGACAAGGCAGTGGCCGCGAGTTCCTGGAAGATATCACCGGATATGATGAGGATGAAAATGGCTCTTTCTAAACTACGGCACCCCCTTGCGGCCTTACTGCTGCTGATCCTGCCACTGACACCCGTCAACGCCGAGTTGCTCGATCGCGTAGCCGCCATCGTGAATGAAGACGTGGTGCTGGAAAGCGAGCTTGAACAGCGACTGGAGATGGTTACCCAGCAGATCAGCGCCCGCGGCGAAGATACTCGTTTGCCGCCGGAAGACGTACTGCAACAGCAGGTACTGGACCGCTTGATTCTGGAAAGCATTCAGACACAAATTGCCCAGCAACAGGGCATCCGCGTATCTGATCGCCAGCTGAACGATGCGCTGGAACGCATCGCCCAGCAAAACAATATGACGCTGGGGCAGTTCCGCGAAGCACTGATTGCCGAGGGCCAGGATTACAATGCCGCCCGCGAGCAGATTCGACGCGAAATTCTGCTCAGTCAGGTGCAGCAGAGCAACGTCAATCGTCGCATCACCGTCTCTGACCAGGAAGTACAGAACTTCCTCGATTCGGAGTTGGGGCAGCAGGAGGTTCAGGCAGAATTCCAGCTGCGCAACATCCTGATTGCACTGCCGGACGGGGCATCGCCCCAGATGATTCAACAGGCTGAAGAAAGGGCTCGCGAGCTGTATCAGCAACTGCAGGACGGAGCCGACTTTGCCGAGCTTGCACTGGCTGCATCCAACGCCCCCAATGCCCTGCAGGGCGGGGAGCTGGGCTGGAGGCGTGAATCCGAGCTGCCCGAGCCACTTGCTGCAGCCATCAGCAAGCTGAGCCCTGGTCAGATCAGCCAGCCAGTTCGCACTCCCGGTAGCTTCCACATTCTCAAGGTCGAAGACAAGCGTGGTGGCAAGGTCCAGCTGGTCAACCAGGTTAATGTACGCCATATTCTGCTGACGCCAAACGAGATTCGCAGCCCCGAACAGACCCGCCGCCTGATCGAAGAGCTGTACCGCCGTCTGCAGGATGGCGAGCCCTTTGATGAACTGGCCCGCCGCTACAGTGACGATGCCGCCAGCGGCTCGCAGGGCGGAGACCTTGGCTGGACCCAGAATGGCCAGATGGTGCCTGAATTTGAACAGGTAATGAACAGCACCGACAAGGGTGAAATCAGTGAGCCTTTCCAGTCTCGTTTCGGCTGGCACATTCTGCAGGTACAGGACTTCCGCACACAGGACATGGGAGAAGAGATGCTTGAGTCTCAGGCACGCAACAGCATTCGCCAGCGCAAGTTCTCCGAAGAGCTGAACAACTGGCTGCGCGAGATTCGCTCTCAGGCCTATATCGAGCGCAAGATTTGACCGTGAGCTGTCCGCGCCTTGCCATCACCCCCGGGGAGCCTGCCGGTATCGGCCCCGAGCTCTGCGTCCAGCTGGCCCAGCAGGCCTTTCCCTGCCAGCTGGTCGCCGTAGCGGACCCGGAGCTGCTGCGCCTGCGTGCTGCAGCCCTGGGCCTTGAACTTGAAGTACTCCCCTTCAATAGTGCCGAGCCGGCAGTGCCCGCACCACCAGGCGCCATCTACTGTCAGCCAGTACAGCTCACGGCCAAAAGCGAACCCGGCCTGCTGAACCCGGCCAACGCTTCCTATGTACTGGAAACCCTGAGACAGGCAACTCTGGGCTGTCTTTCGGGCAGCTTCGATGCGCTTATCACGGCGCCTGTACACAAGGGCGTAATCAATGACGCCGGCATAGCCTTTACCGGCCACACCGAGTTTCTGGAAGAGATGACCGGCAGCCACAAGGTTGTGATGATGCTGGCCACTGAAGGGCTGAAAGTCGCCCTGGCAACCACTCACCTGCCACTTGCCGCCGTATCCGCCGCCATCACCCAACCGCTGTTGCGTGATGTCATTGCGGTGCTGCTGCATGATCTCAAGCGATCATTTGGCATCGAACAGCCTCGCATACTGGTGGCCGGGCTCAACCCTCATGCCGGTGAAGGTGGCCACATGGGCCGAGAAGAGATCGATGTGATCGAGCCGGTACTGGCGGAGTTCAGACAGCACGGAGCTGATCTGGTGGGCCCCCTGCCCGCTGACACGCTGTTCACCGAACACCATCTCAAGGATGCCGATGCGGTGCTGGCCATGTATCATGATCAGGGACTGCCCGTTCTCAAGTACATGGGATTCGGTCGAGCGGCCAACATCACACTGGGGTTACCGATCATCCGCACTTCGGTTGATCACGGTACGGCGCTTGACCTGGCCGGCACTGGGCTGGCCGACATTGGCAGCCTTCAGACCGCGCTGCGTTTTGCCCTCGACATGGCCCGCCATCAATCAGGTAACTGATCAATGAGTAAAAAACCCGTTGGACACAAGGCGCGCAAGCGTTTTGGCCAGAACTTTCTGCACGATCAGGGCGTCATAGGACGTATCATCCGTGCCATTAACCCCCAGCCGGGCGAACATATGGTCGAAATCGGCCCGGGCCTTGGAGCACTGACTGAAGAACTGCTGGACGCCTGCAATGGCGAACTGGATGCCGTGGAGCTGGATCGGGATCTGATTCCGGTACTGCGCACGCAGTTTTTCCGTTATGCCGACACCTTCACCATCCATGAAGCCGATGCCCTCAAGCTCGACTTTGCCGGCCTGAAACAGGATGAGCGGCCGTTGCGCATTGTGGGTAACCTGCCCTATAACATATCGACACCATTAATTTTTCACCTGCTCAGTTTCAATGGCCTGATTCACGACATGCACTTCATGCTGCAAAAGGAGGTCGTTGAACGCCTGGCCGCAGGTCCGGGCGAGAACCATTACGGCCGCCTGGGGATTATGGCCCAGTATTATTGCCGCATAGAGCCGCTGTTTATTGTGCCTCCGGAGGCTTTTTCGCCGGCTCCCAAGGTCGATTCAGCCATTATCCGTCTGGTCCCCTACGCCGAGCCCCCGGTTCCGGCAAAGGATGTGCACCTGTTGCAAACAGTAGTGCGTACCGCCTTCGGCCAGCGCCGTAAAACATTGCGTAACAACCTGAAAACGCTGATTGATGCCGATCAGCTGGAACAGCTGGGCATCGACCCGGGACTACGCCCGGAACGGCTGACACTGGCACAGTTTGTCAGCATCAGCGATGCTTTGACTGCGTCATGAACCCTGCTCACAGGCAAGAGGAAACCGAAAAACTGATGCAAAATCTGGACTACAGTCGGAACATCGAGATCCGTGTTGACACCGCCTACCTGCCGGAACAGTCCGAGCCGGAGGCGCACCGTTTTGTTTTTTCCTACCGGATCAGCATTACCAACAACAACGCCGAAAGTGTTCAGCTGCTGAGCCGGCGCTGGCGCATCACCGACGGCAACGAACATGTTCAGGAAGTGGAGGGGGAAGGCGTGGTCGGAGAAAAGCCGGTCATCGAACCCGGCCATACCTACGAGTACACCAGTGGCACCGTGCTCGCCACTGAGGTTGGCAGCATGCAGGGACACTACCATATGGTAACGGGTGACAATCAAGGCTTTGACGCTCAGATTCCCCCGTTTACTCTGGCCCAGCCCAACGCACTGCACTGAGTGTCAGAACAGCCCCGGTTGACGCCGGGGCAACGCGGCCCAGTCGACAAACCCACACACACCTGGTCGCTCCTGTTCCAGCCTTTGGGCAAACCAGCGCGCCAATTCCGGGGCCATCGCATTATCGGGCGTGTGCATGAACATGAAGGGTGTCCTGCCCTCATCAATCCATTTCAGTATTTGTCCAACCCAAGGCTCAAGCCACTGGTAGCCCAGCTCCAGTGCCAACGGCGCGATGAAACGCACCATGGGGGTTAATCCTGTCGCCAAGACCCTAAGCGGCAAGTCCGGTTTCTGCTGCAGGGCCTCTCGACTGACAGGGTCAGCTGCCGGGTTGGCAAACAGGGCTCTGGTATCAAAACTGATCCGATTGATCCCTGTTTCCATCAGCAGTCTGTTCAGACATCGCTCCGGCTCCCCACCCTGAAAGAACGCCTGATGCCGAACCTCTACCCCGTAACGCAAACCGGCTGGCAGCTGTTGCAGAAATCGTTCAAGCAGAATCAGGTCACTCGGCCCAAAGCTGGCAGGTAGCTGCAGACAAAGCATCCCCAACCGCTGTTCCAGCAACAGCATATGGTCCAGAAACGCGCCCAGTTCAGCTCCACAGCCGCGCAGACGCGCTGCATGGCTGATGCTTTGGGGAAATTTGAAACAGAAACGGAAATCTTCAGACGTTTGGCTCTGCCAACGCAACAACGTATCGCGCCCGGGCAGCCCATAGAAGGTCGTATTGCCTTCCACTGAATTGAAGCAGGCGGCATACTGGGCCAGATCGGACTGTTGTGAGTCCGTCTGGAAACTGTGATCCCACTGCGGATGTTTCCATTGCGGCAGGCCAATGTAGTAGTCTGACGACATCGGTAGGGTCTTGTTATACTGCGACTTCACATTCCAGTGCCGACATTGGCACGGCTGTACAGGGTACTCAAAAACAATGGATTTCGCCTCACTTCTCGGGATTTTTTCAGGCATTGCCCTGATCGTCAGCGCCATCCTGTTGGGCGGCAACCCCGATGTATTCGTCAACGTACCCGGCCTGATGATCGTAGCCGGCGGGACTATTGCAGCCACTCTGCTGACAGTACAGTTCAAGGATGTACTGAACGCCTTCAAGGCGGCCTGGATCGTATTCACCCAAGACAAAACCAATGCGCAGGAAATGATCGATACCATGCTTGAGCTGAGCCGGGTATCACACCGTCACGGTCTGTTGAAACTGGGTGATGTAGAAAGCGACTCCCATGTACTGAAACGCGCCTGCAACCTGCTGGCCGAAGCCGCTTCCGAGCAGGTAATCAGGAACACCCTGCAGAATGAGATCGACTCGTTGATCGCGCGCCACCATTCGGTACAGGACGTGTTTCGTAAGATGGCCGCCTACGCACCAGCTTTCGGCATGCTGGGCACCTTGATCGGTCTGATACAGATGCTCAGTCAGTTGAGCAATCCGGAAACCATTGGCCCTGCGATGGCCGTTGCTCTTTTGACTACTTTCTATGGCTCACTTCTGGCCACCATGGTGTTCCTGCCCATTGCCGGCAAACTGCACGCACGTACCCTGTCGGAAGTCACCAATCTGGAAATTATCCGTGAAGGCTGCATCAGTATCCTCACCAATGACCATTACATGCACGTCTATGAGCAGCTGGCCTCCTACCTGCCGGAAGCCCAGCGCAAGCCAATTAAAATCGGCAAGGCACAAAAGGCCAGTGAAGAGGATGCTAAAGCAGCTCGCAAGAAGCCCGAGGCTTCTCGGTGAGCAGTCGTCGACGTGAACTGACAGACGACTCCGGCTCTCCAGGCTGGTTGATGACCTATGCCGACTTGATGACACTGCTGCTGGTATTCTTTGTTTTGCTGTTTTCCATGTCCAACCTGGAAAAGGAACGCTTTGCCGATGCAATGCGTTCATTCCAGACCGCTTTCCAACGAGCCGTCTCCGGCGCGCCCAACAGTATCGTGCCACTGGAACATAACGCCCCTACCACTGACTCAACCGCAATTACCGATACCATTTTGCAAACCCCCGAAGAGCGTCCACAGTCCGATCAGGATTCCGATGCGGACCAGGAAGCCCGTGCACTGGAGCTGGAATGGCAGCAGCTGACACGTGACATGCAGCGGGCATTCGAGCTGATGCAGATGCAGGATGCGGTCGAAATCGGCGCCCCCAAAGATGGCAAGCTCTCTCTGCGCGTCAAGGGGGCTGCCCTGTTTGGCTCCGGCTCTGCCGAGTTCAATCGCGCCATGCTGCCGATGCTGGATGCGCTGCTTGAGACGCTGGTGGTCAACCCAGGCTACAAGCTCGAAATTCAGGGCCACACCGACGATATTCCGATCAGTACAGCCCAGTTCCCGTCAAACTGGGAGCTGTCGGCCGTACGTGCCACCACGGTACTGCGCTATATGGTCGATGCCGGCATCAACCCCAAACGACTGACGGCAACTGGCTACGGCTCTTCGATTCCGCTGGTACCGAACATCTCGTCAGAAAACAGGGCTATCAACCGCCGTATTGAATTCGTTTTGGAAAAACGGGCTGTAGAACAATGAAACCAAGGATCCATCTACCTGAACTGGCCGACAACGGCCGCAGGGCCTATCGTCTCAAAGTGAACGAGGACGACCCCATCTGGGTTGAGATACAGGGTATGAGCGTACACCTGGAAGACCTGTCTGAAACCGGTATTGCCTTTTTTGCCGAAGCAGACCTGTCGCTCCGCTGCTATCCCGTCAGGCTGAAATTCCAGATCGAAGACCGCGCATTCAGTTTTGATTGTTCGCTTCAGTTGGTACGCCAGGTAAATCAGCTCTGGTGTGGCGACCTGTCCGGCCTGTCCGAGTTTGAGCACAGAATGCTGTCGCAGTTCGTGACCTGGTGCCAAACACGTGCCATCCGACGCGATAGAATGAAAACGTAATAAACTCTTGACCTTAGCTTAATCCGTGCGTAGTATACGCGTCATCAAGTTGATGCGGGGTGGAGCAGTCTGGTAGCTCGTCGGGCTCATAACCCGAAGGTCGTTGGTTCAAATCCAGCCCCCGCTACCAAATTTTAAGAGGCAGATCAGGTACTTACCGGTCTGCCTTTTTTCGTTGTGTGTTCAGAACACTGTCATGTGACAAGTTGTGACAAAACCTGTGACATAAAAACGCTCCCATCCAACTGGTCGCTTTTTGTCCTGACCTTAAGGCATCCTTGCCTATCATCTGTACTCTTGGCGCTTCACACGAGCCAGCGCCAAGTTTTGAGTGCCCTTTCCTTACACTGATCGCCCGTCTGCTCATCCAGAGTGGATTCGAGGAAATCTCCCTTTGTTGTTCTACCTCCAGGCCTCCGTGACCACAGCGGCTCCAGAGGCCTGAACACACTCCGTACTGGCTACCACTCTACTACTGAGTCAGAGGGTCACCCTCTCCCCCCCTCATCTTTGACATGCGTTATGAGGCTCTCAATCTCACAATTGAAGTAAAAACAGAGCTTATCCAGGTTATCCGTCACCGTACTACTGCCTTGGTGGTTCAACATCTTCGACAGGGTCATCCTGTTGATTCCCGTTTCCTGTGCAATCTCAGAAACAGTAATCCTTCTTTTCTCCTGGAATTCCTTTTCGGCGATCAGTTCCTTGAGGTGATAACGAATCATGCATACCTCTGATAAAAATAATTATCACAAGATGCTTGAAATAATCATCTGGGGTGTTATATTAACAATCAGATGATAATTTAAATCATCAAACGATAGCTTAAAGACGAAGAGGCATGATCTCATGAATAACACATATCTGACAACGGAAGAGCTGTCCTCCCGCATCAAGTACGACCCTCGCACTATCCGGCAGAACCTGAAGGACTCAGTGCTTATTGAAGGCAAGCACTACATTCGCCCTTTCGGTGGCCGGAAGATCCTCTACATCTGGGAGACCATCGAAGAAGACATGCTCAACGCTACACATACCAGCAGCCTAGAGATCCCGATGGCAAACGGCGGGGTGTGCTATGGGTAAGGTCCGGGCACGGAAAGAAACTGGCAACCTCTACATGGACTTCAGCTACATGGGTGTGCGCTGCAGGGAACAGACAGCCCTGCCCGATAGCCCGGCAAACAAGAAGAAAGTGGAGGCTTTGTTGAAGCGCATCGAAGCATTGATTGTGCTCGACCAGTTCAACTATGCGGATTTTTTCCCAACCAGTAAAAATGTCAAAAAGTTTGCTGAAAAGCCTAACTTTGTTGCAGCAACTGAGAGCAACGAGAAGAACAGCGGCAGCAGCTGCCCTCTCTTCTCAGAGTTTGCCGAGCAGTGGTTCTCTGAAGTCAAAATTGAATGGCGTAACTCGCATATACGCAATGTGCGCTCACTGCTGGACAGTTCCATCTTGCCATTTTTTGGTGAAAAATCGATCGATCAGGTCACCAAGGGCGATCTGATGGAGTATCGCAGCCAGCAGTCAAAGATTCCAGGACGCAACGGGAACACGTTCATCTCAGCCAAAAGCCTGAATAACCGCATGGGCTTAGTGAAGCTAATTATGGACGAGGCATCGGATCGTTTCGGCTTTGAGAACCCTTACCGGAATATCAAGCCACTGCGGTTGCAGAAGGTACACATCGAGCCTTTCTCACTACTTGAAGTCAATCGCATCATTGAAAACGTGCGTGAAGACTACCGCAACTACTACACCCTGCGGTTCTTTACCGGCATGCGCTCTGGCGAGATCGATGGTCTCAAATGGGAGTACGTCGACTTCGACAAACGCCAGATTCTGGTTCGAGAGACCTTGATCGCTGGTCAGACGGAATACACCAAGACCGATGGCTCCCAGCGAGAGATTCCGATGCTTGGCCCTGTGTATGACGCGTTGAAAGACCAGTTCCAGAGTACCGGCCGGTTGAGCCCCTATGTGTTCTGCAATACCGAAGGCAAGCCATTGGATCAGAACAACGTTACCAAGCGTGTCTGGTATCCGCTCCTGCGTTATCTCGGACTCAAAAAACGCCGTCCTTATCAGACTCGCCATACCTGCGCCACGCTGCTGCTGGCGTCTGGAGAGGTCGCAGAATGGGTCGCTCGATTCCTTGGACACTCATCCACAGAAATGCTGTTCAAGGTCTACTCGCGCTATATCCCCAACCTGACGCGAATGGACGGCTCTGCATTTGAAAACCTTGTTCGCACTCATAAAGACAAGAACGACCAGTCATCCGACTGACAGGAGAAGCGTTATGAACATTTCTAACACTCTGGCTGACCATACACAGCCGTATCACGACCTTCTGCGCATCACCAGCCTGGTCACCCACACCGATCAGGACGGAGAACCTGTTCATGAGTTGAAACTCAGCTGCTGGAGCATGACATATACGGCATTTGCCAACGCACAGTGCTGGATCGAGGCCGATGCATTGGGTCACCTGTCGCTGGTTGAGGTAATGGGGCACTGTGTCTGGGAGGATCAGATCCCCGTGCTCTACCTGACCTATATTGGCAAGCCCAAGCTGGACCAGTTTATGTCTCTTCCCTGCCTCTATACTCTGCCTCGGGATCTCTGTCCTTTGCCGGATATTTCAGACCAGCTGGTACATGCAATTGTTGGCTTGAAAACCAAGCCCCTTCAGCACTTCGTGAAGCTGGTACTTGAACGCCGTGATCGCCTGCAAGCGTTCATGCAACTGCCGGCCAGTCAGAATGATCATCACGCCTACCCTGGAGGATTACTGGAGCATTCACTGTCGGTTGCACGTAATGTGATTGGAATGATCCAACTGAACGAACCCGAAATGCCGATCGAGATGCAAGAAGCTGGATTCATCGCCGGGCTCCTGCACGACATTGGTAAGACGAGGACCTATCGCAAGGGTGGCTTTCAGCAACCCATGGCATTGCTAATGGATCATGATCAGCTGACTCTGGAGCTGTGCTCCGTTGGACTGTCCTACCTGGATCGTGCAATGCCGGATATTGCCAACATGTTGCGGCATGTTTGGACCTGCGCATCACCCGGAGCACGCTATGGGAAACCCGCAATGACGACTTTGGCTCGGTATCTCCGGGATGCCGATGGACAAAGCGCCATGAGTAGCACCCATAAGTGGGTTTCACGCAACTATTCAAAGCGGGGCATGCTCAGCAGCAAGCACCAGCGCCTTTGGCTCCCCGCCACCAATCAACCTGTGTACAAGTCAGCTTGAATTTTTATCTGAGTACTGCTGCATACAACCCCCGTATTAACTTTTAAGGATAACGTCTATGTCCGATAAAGATCCCGCCATGAAGAATATTACCGAAGTCGACTCAGGGTTCATGGTTCGTAAACACGTCAACGGCAAGCGCCATCAGCTGTTTTTCGGCAATGCTGCCTACGGTAGCCGAGATCAAGCACTGGCAGCGGCCATGCGCGCGCGCGATGAGCTAGTCTCCTCACTGGAAGAGAAGCGCGTACTGCCAACCTACAATTACCATAATCCAACCGGGCTGACGGGGATATCATGGCACTGCAAAGCCAACCCTCACCGCAACGGCAATATCTCTCATCAATTCCGTGTGCAGGCACCTAATACAGCAGGTGGAAAAGCATTTAAAACCAGCTTCTCAGTCAAAGAACACGGACTCTGGAAAGCATACCTCAATGCCGTTGTCTGGCGGATTGAACACACATTTTCTCTGCTGGAAGAAGCACCGAATACCGCCCGTTCGTTCCGGCATTTTATGACTCATTATCTGAATACGCTTACTCATTCAGCGCCAGGACCACACCGAGATGAACTGAATCTTCGCTTGAGCGCACTACTCGCAGATACCACTACACCAAAAACCATCCGCATAATGGTGATCGAGTTGTTGGTGGCCGAACGGCGGTACGCTGCCTGAAGCGCCTTTTACTCCCCGGGCCAGTCATACCGGCATGACCGGCCCGTAACACCTCCCTCAATACACCCTGAAGTTCCAGTCTCTCGCTCTCACATTTCCACAACCGTCTGGTACGATAGTGTTTTTCCCAGTCGGATCTGCCAATGGCCACTCAGTCCAGCACCCTCTATCAACTTCACATTGAACTGGAGAACGTTCAACCTGCTGTGTGGCGCCGCCTTCTAATACCCTCCGAGGTAAAACTCAGTGAGCTGCATCCCATTTTACAGGCCGCGATGGGTTGGCAGGATCTGCACTACTACTGCTTCGTCACCGCTGATCAACAATTCTTCACTGATGAAGAAGTCATCGACCAGGGCTTTGAGGAATGGCAGGACGATACAACAGCTCGTTTGCAGGATATCCTAACGACTGCCAAGCCGGAGCTGTTCTACGAATACGATTTTGGTGACGGCTGGCGACATCGTATTCGTATGGAAAAATCACTGCCATTAATTGGCGCACAACCGAGCGAGGCAATCTGCCTCGCCGGTGAAAATGCCTGCCCACCCGAGTCTTGTGGTGGGATAACGGGCTACCAACACCTTGTCGCTATTCTGAAAGACCCTCAGAATGAAGAGTATGATGAGTTGTGTAACTGGCTGGGCACTGACTCTTTTGATCCTGCTTACTTCGATAAAAAGTCTGTTAATGCCCGATTGGAGGCGATGCACCACTACAGCCCGTTGCTGGTTCATGATGAGCTCTTTGAGGCCTTCAAGTCCGTACAGCCTGAAATTGACCGGTTATTACAGCAGGGTGAGTTTGAGTCCGACATGATCAGACAGGCATTTATTGATCAGTTTTTGCTTCACATCATGGAAGATGATGAACAACCGCTGGTTGAGCTGCCGATGTCGCCTCACCTGCTGCATCAGTTACTCTATCACCCCTTTGAAGCACCGGAAGTGCTGCAGTTTAACCCTACAGCGGCTATGCCTGAAAACTCGCCACTGTTGGCGCTGTTCAAGACACTGGCCGACTGCGCTGAAGAAAAGGGCATCAAACTGACCAAAAAAGGCAACCTGCCACTGGCGGTCGTGCGCAAAATGGTCGATGCAGTCGATCCCGCTCTGTTGCACTACAATCGATTTATCTGGCAACGCGGCTATCGATCCGAAGAAGATGTGCCACCAGTGCATTACAGCCGCATCATCTCAATGGTGAGCGGCCTGTGCCGCGTCGTCAAAGGTCAGTTAGTACTTACACGAAAAGGCCAGACCATTCTGAAAAAGCAGGACTGGGCTGCTGCCTTCCACACCCTGATGCAGGGGCTGTTTACCCAATTCAACTGGGCCTATGTGGATAACTATCCGGCAATGCCATCGATCCGCTTAACGGCATTGGCTTTGCTTTACCGTCTGCACACACAGCAGGACAAGCTCAATAGCATAGATGCAACCAACTATCTGAGGGAGCTTTTTCCGCATATGTTGGCCGAGCTCGATGAGGACGGCTTCCATATGTACCGGGAGCCCGGTGAGGTATTTGCTCATGTTGTGAAACATCGTCTGGTGACACTGCTTACGTTGGCGGGGCTGGTAGAGTTTGAAGAGGGTAAAACAGCCTCTTCGGCTGAGAACGATGAATTTTGGATGGAGTTGAGTCAACTTGGCAATAACTATTTTATATGGAAGGTTTTAGCCACATAATATTTATATTAGATGCCTATTATAACATTTGAAGAGGCTGACATAAAACAACAGCCTACTCACAACTGAATGTAGACCTCGGGCAAAACCATCCTGACATGCTTTGCTATGTATCAATTAGTTGTTCAATTATTCGGGTAAGCATAAGCTAGTATGGCTACATCAAAGGCTATCACATCAAGTAATAGGTATTGTTACCTTTCGTAAAAGGCCGAGGTTCAGTGACACTGAGAACTTCTGGTCACTGAACAGCGCCACTTATTATGCTTTTTTCAGTGAGTAAGACCACTGTGTGTAATCACATCAACTTTGTTGGGGTCGTACCCTTCCGGGTGGTATGAGCTGATCAGATAGTCATAGACGTTAAAAATCTGAGATCCACCAAAAAAATCATAATGATGCTCTGTTGAACCTTTCGGCTGATTTTTAACGTAAGACACTGTCACAAGCCCTGCCAAAGCTGTAAATATCAGACACTGAGCAAAGATGGTGGCAAGGCGGGATCTGTTTTTTATCATTGTGATCTCCCACTTTTTGCTTGTTCCAGAGCTACCTTCTACCTGCAGCCCGCACCGCGAATCGTCCAAATGGACTAGAGCGCTGTGCAGGGCAGTTTCAGGCCGCTACATGTTGGGGTATGTCGGGCCTCCGGCACCTTCGGGCACTACCCAGGTGATGTTCTGGGCCGGGTCCTTGATATCGCAGGTTTTGCAGTGAACGCAGTTCTGCGCGTTGATCTGGAACTGTGGGCCGCCCTCGCCTTCCACTACCTCATACACACCTGCAGGGCAGTAACGCTGTGCCGGCTCGGCATATGTCGGCAGGTTGTGACTGATCGGAATGCTCGCGTCTTTCAGCTGCAGATGGCAGGGCTGGTCTTCCTCATGGTTGGTATTGGACAGGAATACTGACGAGAGCTTGTCGAACGAGAGCACGCCATCTGGCTTGGGATAGTCGATCTTCGGGGACTGATCCGCCGGCTTCAGCTGGGCGTGGTCATGCTCGGTGTCATGCAGTGTCAGCGGAATCCGTCCGCCAAACCAGTTCTGGTCGATATAGTTGAAGGCGCCGCCCAGCCAGGTGCCCAGTTTGTGCATGGCCGGACCGAAGTTGCGTGAGCGATACAGTTCGTCATACAACCAGGATGCCTTGAACGCATCGCTGTAACCGGACAGGTCACGCCCTCCCTCATCACCGGCCAGAAGCGCTTCGGCCACTGATTCCGCGGCCAGCATGCCGGACTTCATCGCCGTATGCGTACCCTTGATCTTGCTGAAGTTGAGCGTCCCGGCATCACACCCCAGCAACAGTGCGCCCGGCATGGTCATCTTGGGCAGCGCATTGAAGCCGCCCTTGGCGATGGCACGGGCACCATAGGCCACACGCTTGCCCCCCTCCAGCACGCGGCTGATCTCGGGGTGGTGCTTCATACGCTGAAACTCGTCAAACGGGCTCAGCCAGGGGTTGGAGTAGTTCAGGTCGGTGATCAGACCCACGACTACCTGGTTGTCATCGGTGTGGTAAAGGAAGAAACCGCCACTGGCGCCGGACTCACTCAGTGGCCAGCCGGAGCCGTGCACCACCAGACCGGGCTGATGTTTGGCCGGGTCGATGTCCCATAGCTCCTTGATGCCGATGCCGTAGTGTTGGGGGTCCGCATCCCGGTCCAGCTTGAAGCGACTGATCAACTGCTTGCCCAGATGACCACGGCACCCTTCGGTAAACAGGGTGTATTTTGCGTGTAGCTCCATACCCGGCATGTAGTTGGGGCCCTGTTCGCCTGCAGCCGTCACACCCATATCACCGGTGGCGATGCCCTTTACGCTGCCATCCTCGTGATAAAGCACCTCGGCAGCGGCAAAGCCCGGGAACACTTCCACACCAAGACCTTCGGCCTGCTCGGCCAGCCAGCGGCACAGGTTGCCCACACTGACGATATAGTTGCCGTCGTTGTGCATCGGCTTGGGAACAAACGCATTCGGCAATACCGTCGTGCGCTCGGCATCCTTGAGCATAACCACGCGGTCAGCGGTCACTGCCGTATTCAACGGCGCGCCCTGCTCTTTCCAATCGGGAAAGAGTTCATCCAGGGCGCGGGTCTCCATCACCGCCCCCGACAGGATATGAGCACCGACTTCGGAGCCTTTCTCCACCACACAGACGGTCAACTCCCGTTCGGCCGCCTGAGCCTGCTGCATCAGGCGACAGGCCGCTGACAGCCCTGCCGGACCGGCACCGACGATCACCACATCAAATTCCATCGATTCACGACTCATAATGTACATACCTCATCATCGACAGAGTCCGGAACAGGCTGTAACGCACTCAGGCTGGCGATCACCGTATCCACAAACACGTCTGCATTACTTGAAATCGAAAAATAGTCGCTGCGTTGAAGCCAGCTGGTGATATAGCCATCCACCATCGCCTTGATCAGCCAGGATGCCGCCTCGGGATCGATGCTGGCAGGCAACTGCCCACGCTTGATCGCGTTACGAATCACGCTCAATCGGCGCTGATGCTGGTACTGCATGAACTGAGCAACCGGGTCGGATATCTCGCCCACACAGATCCCCGAGCTTTCACGGATGAACATCACCATCATGCGTCTGAAGCTTTGATCAAATTCGATCTTGCTCAGCAGACCCACCAGCAACTGACGCAGCTTGCCCAATGGGTCCTGCTCCTGATCAGACAGGCTGGCATCACTGAGCTGCTTGAACGGCTGCGAATAGAATTCACAGATGGCATCAAACAGATCCCATTTGTTCTTGAAGTGCCAATAGATCGCACCGCGTGTAAAGCCGGCGTCCCGAGCGATATCACTCAATCGGGTCGCGGCTACGCCCTGCTCGGAGAACAGCTCCAGTCCCTTCTCCATAATCGCAAGCCGTGTCGCTTCGGCTTCTTCGCGGGTGCGTCGCATGACGGTTCAGCCTCAGGAAGTAATGGAGCCGCCGTTGAGGGGCAGCACCTGACCGGACATCCAGGAGGCCTCGCGAGAGGCCAGATAGGCCACCGCCGCCCCCACATCTTCCGGCGTGCCGGTACGCCCAACGGCAGTTGCCTTGGCATACTCGGCGTAATCGCCAAAGTTGTTCATGGTGCCCAGCGATACCGCGTTGGCGGTGATGCCCTTGCGCCCAACCTCGTGAGCCAGATGACGCATGAAACCCAGGGCGGCAGACTTGGCAGCGGCATAGTTGGTCAGGCCAAACTGCAGCCCCTGGCGCCAGGACTCGGAGCTGATAATGATGATGCGTCCAAAGCCCTGCTCCACCATGCCATCGACGACACGTCGGGTCAGACCTAGAATGGCGCGCAGGTTGAGGTCCAGCTGGCGTTCGAAATCCTCGTCGGCCAGATCCTTGAAGTGACGCAATGAGTCCGGCATGCCCGGCGGGACACCGGCGTTGTTGACCAGAATGCTGACCGGCCCGAACTCACGCTCGGCGGTAACCACGATGCTTTCACGCACCTGCGCATCGGTGATATCACCCGGCGCAGCGCAGACGTCAAAGCCCTCTTCACGCAGCTGAGCCACGGCGCTCTCGGCACGCTCGGCGTAATAGTCATTGATCACGACCCTGGCCCCCTGGGTTGCCAACGCACGGGCAACACCCAGGCCCATGCCCTGACCGGCTCCGGTCACCAGCGCCACCAGACCTTCAAGTTCAAACAGTTTCTGGCTCATGTTCTTGTCCTTGTATTTGAGCGTTTTCAAGACAGGGCGCCCCACAGGACGCCTTTTCCGTCGATCAGGGGCAGACTTCAAACAGACCCGCCGCCCCCATGCCACCGCCGATGCACATGGCGATAACCACATACTTCACGCCACGGCGACGGCCTTCGATCAGGGCATGACCCACCATGCGTGCACCGGACATGCCGAACGGATGGCCGATGGAGATGGCCCCACCGTTCACGTTCAGGCGGTCATTGGGGATGCCCAGGGTGTCGCGGCAGTACAGCACCTGACTGGCAAAAGCTTCGTTGATCTCCCACAAACCGACATCGTCCACTTTGAGGTTGAAGCGCTCCAGCAGCTTGGGAATCGCATAGACCGGACCTATGCCCATCTCTTCCGGCTTGCAGCCCGCTACCGCGATGCCCTTGTAAATGCCCAACGGCGCGATACCACGACGGTCCGCCTCTTCACGGCTCATCAGCAGCGCCGCAGAGGCACCGTCCGAGAACTGGGACGCGTTACCGGCGGTGACATGCTTGCCATCAGAGACCCACTGGCCGTCCTTCCAGACCGGCGCCAGTTCAGACAGGCTTTCATAGGTGGTCTGCGGGCGATTACACTCGTCACGATCTGCAACCACTTCCTTATGACCGGCCGGCTTGCGATCGGCATCAAACATCAACTGCTGAGCTTTCAGCGGCACAATCTCGTCATCGAACAGACCCGCTTCCTGCGCGGCGGCCGTGCGCTGCTGGCTCTGCAGGGCGTAACGGTCCTGTTCTTCACGACTGATGCCATAGCGCTCGGCCACGATCTCGGCGGTTTCGATCATCGGGATGTAGGCGCTCGGCACCACGCCCTTCACCGCTTCGGACTGGGCGCGATAGGTATTCTTGTGCTTGGTCTGGGTCAGTGACAGCGACTCGACACCACCGGCGATGGCGATTTTCATTTCACCGGCGATGATGCTCTTGGCGGCGACACCGATGGTCATTAGACCGGAGGCACACATGCGATCCAGCGCCATACCGGGCACACTGTCCGGCAGGCCGCCGGTATAGGCACAGAGACGGCCAATGTTATAGGCCTGAGTGCCCTGCTGTACCGCCGCGCCCATGATCACGTCTTCCACCGCTTCCGGTTCGATACCGGCGCGCTCAACAACAGCACGGACCACATGGCCGCCAAGCACCGGCGCTTCGGTATCATTGAAGGAGCCGCGGAACGACTTGGTCAGCGCGGTACGCGCCGTGGATACAATGACTGCTTCGCTCATCTCGATTCTCCTGACTGAGCCGGATTGAAGGTGTAACGGCTGATGGTGTCGATGACGCAACCGGGACGGTCACTGCCTTCGATCTCGACGGTCACGCGCACGGTGGCCTGCACCGCCTGTTTGATCGCTTCCACGGCGATCACTTCACCGCGGCCACGAATGCGGCTGCCCACCGGCACCGCCGCCGGGAAGCGCACCTTGTCGCAGCCGTAGTTGACGCCCATCTGCAGGTTTTCCACCGCCATCAACTGCGGCAGAAACAGGTTCACCAGCGACAGGGTCAGATAGCCGTGGGCAATGCATTTGCCGAACGGGCCGTCAGCGGCCTTCACCGGATCAACATGAATCCACTGCTGATCCCCGGTGGCCTCGGCAAAAAGATTGATCCGCTCCTGGGTGATCTCCAGCCACTCGCTGCAGCCCAGATCCATCCCTTCGGCGGCCAGCAGCGCCTCGGCGCTGCCAAACGTCTGGTTTGCCATCCTCAATCTCCTTAGGCGTGCTGAGAGCTGACCGAGAGCACTTCACCGGTCATGTAGGACGAGTAATCGCTGGCCAGAAACATCATCACGTTGGCCACTTCCCATACCTCGGCGGCACGACCGAAGGCCTCGCGGCTGGCCAGCTGCGCCAGCAGCTCTTCGCTGGAGGCTTTCTTGAGGAAGTCATGCAGCGCGATGGACGGCGATACCGCGTTGATGCGCACGCCATGTTCGGCCGCCTCCAATGCACTGCAGCGGGTCAGTGCCATCACACCGGCCTTGGCCGCGGCGTAATGTGCCTGCTCTTTCTGCGCACGCCAGCCCAGCACCGAGGCGTTGTTGACGATGGTGCCGGCACCGCGGGCCTGCATGTGCGGCAGCATGGCGCGGGTCATGCGGAAGGTGCCGGTCAGGGTGATATCCAGCACCCGGTGCCACTCCTCATCGGTCATTTCGACTACGGTTTTCTGACCGCCAAGACCGGCGTTATTGATCAGCACATCAACACCGCCCAGCGCGTCCTCGGCGGCCAGGATCAGTGCCTGTACATCCTCTTCCACGGTGACGTTACACAGCTGACCGTAGATCGCTTCCAGACCGGTCTCCTGTTTCAGTGCTGCAACCGCCTCTTCCAGACGGCGCGGGTGAATGTCGGAGATCATCAGCGCACGGCAGCCTTCTTCGGCGGCGCGTTTCGCTGCGGAGAACCCGATGCCCGCCCCGGCTGCCGCGGTAATCAACACGGACTTGCCCTTGAGCAGACCGTGACCTTCAACGTATTTCGGAATAGTGCTCATCTGTGTTCTCCTCAGCTGCCCCAGACTTTCTGTGCCGGAACGGCGTCTTTAATCAGTTTGTGTACCACTTCACCCAGCTCGGACGGCTGCCAACGGTCACCCTTGTCCACGCCTTCGGTGGTGCGCCAGCCGTCACAGATGCAGATGCGACCGCCTTCAGACTCGAACACCTTGCCGGTGACATCGCCTGCTTCCTCGGATGCCAGCCAGGCCAGCAGTGAAGACACGTTTTCCGGTGCCCAGTAGTCGAAGCTGCCGTCTTCCGGCTTGGCCATGCGGGTCGCCATGGCTTCAACGGCGGTGGTCATGCCGGTACGCGCGGCCGGCGCGACCGCGTTGGCGGTGATGCCGTAACGGCCCAGCTCGGCGGCCTGGTTCAGCGTCAGCGCGGCAATGCCGCCCTTGGCCGCGGCGTAGTTGGACTGGCCGATGGAGCCCTGCAGGCCCGCACCGGAGGTGGTGTTGATGATGCGTGCGGCAACCGGCTTGCCGGCCTTGACCTGATCACGCCAGTAGTGAACGGCATGGGAAGCGATGCAGAAGTGCCCTTTCAGGTGCACCGACATGATGGTGTCCCACTCCTGTTCGGTCATGGACGCGAACATGCGGTCGCGGTTCACACCGGCGTTGTTCAGCACGATGTGCAGATCACCGAAGCTCTCGATGGCCTGTTTCACCGCGTTGGCGCTGTCTTCGTAATTCGTAATGTCGGAGGTGTTGACGATCGCCTTGCCACCGGCCGCCGTGATCTCGTCCACTACGGCCTGAGCCGCGGCTTCATTGATGTCGTTTACCACCACGGAGCAACCTTCGGCCGCAAACACTTTGGCATGAGCGGCACCCAAACCACCGCCCGCACCGGTAATGATGGCCACACGGCCTTGCAGAATAGACATAGCTTCCCCCTGGGCCCGCCGCAGCGAGCCTAAAAAACCTTAAAATGGATGCTTGGGACTGGAGCGTTAATCCAGCCTTTCAATGATCGTGACGTTTGCCTGACCACCGCCTTCGCACATAGTCTGCAGACCGTAACGGCCACCACGGCGCTCCAGCTCATGCAACAGACCGGTCATCAGGCGCGCCCCCGTGGCCCCCAGCGGGTGACCCAGCGCAATGGCGCCGCCGTTGACGTTGGTCTTGTCGTGGCTGTAGCCGGTTTCCTGCAGCCATGACATCACCACGGATGCGAAGGCTTCGTTGATTTCGACCAGATCGATCTGATCCATGCTCATGCCGGCTTTCTTCAGCGCGGCCTGCGTGGCCGGAATCGGTGCCCGCAGGTGCCAGATGGGATCGTCACCGCAGACACTGATGTGATGGATGCGGGCACGCGGCGTCAGGTTGTAGCGCTTGAGTGCCGCCTCGGATACCACCAGCAATGCAGCGGAGGCATCACAGGTCTGACTGGACACGGCGGCGGTGATCGACGGGTAGGTCGGGTCCACCGGTTCCAGCTCGGCCATTTTTTCCAGCGTGGTCTGGCGCGGGGTTTCGTCGCGGATAACACCTTCAAGGGGCACGATCTCGCGCTCGAAGTGACCGGCTTCAATCGCCGCGATGGCACGGCGATGGCTTTCCAGTGCGAAGGCCTCCATGTCGGCGCGGCTGATGCCCCAATGGTCAGCGATGCGCTGAGCGGCATAGAACTGGTTCACCGGCGCATCACCGAAGCGGGCCTGCCAGCCCTTGCTCTCGGCAAAGGGCGTGGTGAAGCCGTAGGGCTGACCGGCCAGCATGGCGGCGGAGATCGGAATCTGGGTCATGGTCTGGACGCCGCCCACGGCGATCACGTCCTGAGTGCCGCTCATCACCGCCTGGGCCGCGAAGTGCAGCGCCTGCTGTGACGAACCGCACTGACGGTCCACGGTGGTGCCGGCCACGTTGAGCGGCAGACCGGCAGCCAGCCAGCTGGTACGAGCGATATCACCGGCCTGAGAGCCGATGGTATCGACACAGCCAAAGATGACATCGTCATACTCGTCGGCCGGTATGGAGTTGCGTTCCACCAGCGCCTTGAGCACGTGGGCGCCCAGATCAATGGCATGGACATGGGACAGTCCCCCCTTGCGGCGTCCGGTGGGCGAGCGCAGGGCATCGACAATATAGGCTTCAGCCATCATGACCTCCCGAATGTCTGACCCGGGCCCAAGGGCGCGCCGTCAGCAAAAATGGCGTCGCTGATACGCGCCTTGTGGAATCCATGGTCACCCCATGAAGATTCGAGTGCCCAGGTGCGTTTCATGAACATCTGCAGGTCCACTTCCCAGGTGTATCCCATGGCGCCATGTACCTGAATGCCATGACGGGCTGCCAGATGAGCCGCTTCGCCGCAGGCAATGTGTGCCTGAGAGATGTGGAGCGCGGCATCGGGGTTGCCGTGCTGCAGGGAATAGGCGGCGCGATACAGTACCGGCTTGGCGAACTCGATCTTGCCTGCCACGTCGGCCAGATGGTGTTTGACCGCCTGAAAGCTGCCGATCGGCTTGCCGAACTGCTTGCGCTGGGCCACATAGTCCACCGACAGGTCCAGCATGCGCTGAGCCAGCCCCAGCAACTGACCCGCGACCGAAAGCGCACCGCGGTTCAGTGCCGCTTCCCAGATCGGCGCACCGGTGTCGGCATCGGCGATACGGGTTGCACTGTTGGGCTCCCACATCACGCGGCACAGACGCCGCGAAGAGTCGATGCTGGGGTTCTGCTCAACGTCGATCAGCGAACGCGGCACGGCGTGAATTTCGCCTTCGTGGTTCAGCAGCACAAAGTCCGCCATGTGCGCATCCGCCACCAGCGGGTTGACGGGATGACCCACGGCGATGCGCAGGCTGCCTTCGGCAATCTGTTCCAGCCAGCCGTTGCGGTCGCTGACCGACTCGGGCAGTGCGGCAATCATGCTGGTTGCCACATAGGCGGTATCGGCCAATGAATCGGGGATGCCGTAGTAACCCAGCTCCTGGGTCATCAGTGACCAGGCCACATCACCCATGCCAAGGCCACCGGCCACTTCCGGCACAGACAGCGCCGTCAGCCCCTGTTCGGCCATTTTGTTGCGCAGGTCCGGCGAGCGGCCGCTGTCGGTTTCCCAGATTTCGCGCAGTGCTTCCGGGGCCGCTTCGGTCATCAGGAAGCGGCTGATCGCTTCCTGGAAGGCGCGTTCGTCATCGGTAAAAGTGAAGTCCATGGCGCACCTCAGGCTTTTGGCAGGCCGAGCATGCGCTCGGCGATTATGTTGCGTTGAATCTCGTTGGCACCGGCGTAGATCGGTCCGGCCTGGGCAAAGAGGAAGCCCTCCAGCCAGCCATAGTCATCCTCGTTCTGCGCTGCGCTGCTCAACAGTTCGCCACGTGCACCCAGAATGCGCATCGCGGTTTCATGGATTTTGAGATCCAGTTCGGACCAGATGATCTTGTTGATGCTGGACTCGGCACCGATCTTCTCGCCACGGGCCAGACGGCCAACGGACTGATAGGCCGACAGCGCGTAGGACTCGGCACCGGCCCAGACATCCATCACCGCCTCGCGAATGCTCGGGTCACGGTCCGCGGTGGCCTGGTTGGCCTTGTACAGCTCGATCAATTTGCGTACCGGCTGCTGGAAGCGGGCCGGCGAGCGCAACAGCAGCCCGCGCTCGAAACCGGCGGTGGCCATGGCCACGTGCCAGCCGCTGCCCTCTTCGCCGATGCGGTTTTCCACCGGCACACGCACGTTGTCGAAGAAGATCTCGGCAAACGCATCCTTGCCGTTCAGCGCCTTGATCGGGCGAATGGTCACACCCTCGGCATCCAGCGGCACCATCAGGAACGAAAGACCATGGTGGCGCTTGGAGTCGGCATCGGAGCGGAACAGGCCAAAGGCCCAGTCGGCGTAGATGGCACGGGTGGACCAGGTTTTCTGGCCGTTGATCACGTAGTGATCGCCATCACGGATCGCCTTGGAAGAGATCGCCGCCATATCGGACCCGGCGTTGGGCTCGGACCAGGCCTGCGCCCACATGTCGTCACTGGCCGCCATGCGCGGCAGGAAGCGCTTTTTCTGCGCCTCGGTACCAAATTCCATCAGCGTGGGGCCAAGCAGCAGCTGGCCATTCTGGTTCACGCGCATGGGCGCATCGGCACCGTAATATTCCTCTTCGAAGATCAGCCACTCGATCAGGTCACAGCCGCGACCACCGAGCTCTTCCGGCCACATCACCATCGACAGGCGCGCTTCAAACAGCTTGCGCTCCCATTCACGGTGCTGTTCGAACCCTTCACGGGTGTCATAGCTTGCCAGCTTCTGTGCCGGCAGGTTGTCCTTGAGCCACGCACGCACTTCCTGGCGGAACGCCTGCTGGCGGGGGGTATAATTCAGATCCATGGCGAACCTCAGAAACTGGCGTCACGTTTTTCGACAAAGGCACGACGGGTTTCCGCCGAGTCCGGACTGGTATAGGCCTGCAGGGTGAAGCCCTGCTCCCAGCGATACTTGTCTTCCAGATTGCCGTCCTCGATACCGTTCAGCGCCTCCTTGGCGATGCGGATCATGGCCGGGCTCTTGGCCGCGATTTTGGCCGCGGTGGCCAGTGCGGTTTCACGCAGCTGCGCCTTGGGCACAATCGCTTCAATGAAGTTGTAGCGGTCCGCTTCCTGCGCGGTGACGGTTTCACCGGTGAAGAACATCTGGCGCACTTTCTGTACCGGGAACAGGCGCTGCAGGTGGGCACCGCCCCCCATGGCACCGCGATCCACTTCCGGCAGCGCAAAGGTGGCACACTCGGACGCAAACACGATATCCGCCGCACCGGTAATGCCAATGCCGCCGCCCAGCACAAAGCCGTGTACGGCCACGATCACCGGCACCTCACAGCGATGTACCGCCTTGAAGGTGGCGTAGTTGCCGCCATTGACGGCGACGATGCGCTCGGGGTGCTGATCCAGTTCCTTGATATCCACGCCGGCGCAGAAGCCACGCCCCTCGGCCCGAATGACGATGACGCGCACTTCAGGATTGCGGCCCAGCGCTTCAACCCCCTCGGCCAGCTCAAACCACTCGCGGCTGTCCAGGGCATTCACGGGACGCTTGTCGATCACCACTTCGGCGATACCGTTATCAATCTGTGTTGTGTATGCAGTACTCATTTCAGGATGCCTCCTCAAGTGCCTGCCGATTGGCGCGGGAACAGATCGCCTCCAGACAGGTTTCGGCCTCACCGGCGATCGCTGCGATCAATTCCGGTGCGCTGATCAGTTCGTTGATGGCGGCGGCCACCTGACCGCTGGGCAGAATGCCCTCGTCAGGGAAGCCCTGAACCATGGAGCGTTGCAGCAGAACCGGCTGATTGGCCGACATCACCACCTGTGACATCTGCGCCGGGTCCTCTTTCACCGCCCTGAAGAATGTTTTCACCATGTGGCCAAATGTCATGCCGGTCTCGCGCTGCCACTGGCGTGCGCTGCTCAAGGCAATCCAGAGCTTGCGCAGGGGGCTGGCCCCTTCCAGCTTGTGGATGAAGGCGTTTTCCACCATGCGATGACGCATGCCATCCACCGCCAGAGTGACGCGGATTTTCTGCGGGTCCTGCACGGCAAGGTAGCGTTCCAGTGTCTGCTGTGGCGTAGGCGAGTCCGAGGTCATCATGAAGCGAGTGCCCATGGCGATACCGGCGGCACCGGCCGCCAGCGCCGAAGCCAGACCACGACCGGTGGAGTAGCCACCCGCCGCAATCACCGGCACATCGACGGCGTCCAGTACCTGCGGCAGCAGAATCGTGGTCGGTACGCCACCGGTGTGGCCGCCGCCTTCACTGCCCTGGATGGTGATCATGTCGGCACCCAGCTGCACCGCTTTCACCGCGTGCTTGAGCGCACCCACGGTCGGAATGCACAGCACACCGGCGGCTTTCAGCCGGGCGATGGTTTCCTTGTCGGGACCACGGCCGTAGCTGACCGCTTTCA
Organism: Marinobacterium sp. MBR-109; assembly: GCF_040547565.1. Taxonomy (NCBI): domain Bacteria; kingdom Pseudomonadati; phylum Pseudomonadota; class Gammaproteobacteria; order Oceanospirillales; family Oceanospirillaceae; genus Marinobacterium; species Marinobacterium sp. MBR-109. The sequence goes on along the minus strand of NZ_JBEPPZ010000007.1, from coordinate 74,648 downwards.
GGCGGTACTGAATCGCCAGTTCCACGCACTGCATGGCGTTTTCCTGGAACATGTGGAAGTTGAGACCGAAGTTGCTGCCACCGGTGGCCTCGATCACTTTCTTGATCTCACCTTCCAGCTGTGACGGTTCGATGGTGGCACCGGCCAGAAAGCCAAAGCCGCCGCCGTTGGTGGTGGCGATCACCAGATTGGCATCCGACACCCAGCCCATGGCGGTCTGGATGATCGGATAGCGGCAGCCCAGACGGCGGGTCAGCTCGGTCTGCAACAGCGGACTCATGCTTTCTCTCCGTTGGCTGACGCTTCTGCCTTGTTCGCTTTCACCATGCCCTTGGCGTCGTAGCCACCCAAGAGGTCACCGGAGATCTGTTCATTGTGTACGTGGGCAAAGTGGTGCCAGGCAAAGGCCGCCTCCATCCCGGTGCGCTTGCCGGCCAGATCTTCAACGTGGTTGATCACCTGCTTGGTCAGCGCCAGCCCCATGCGCGGCTGACGGGCGATTTTGGCCGCGATCTCATAGGTGGCATCGGCCAGCTCATCACGGCTGAAAATCCGGTTGACCATACCCATTTCACGGGCACGCTCGGCGCTCATGCGATCACCCAGAAACAGGAACTCCTTGGCCACACGCGGGTTGAGTTCGTAGGGATGGGCGAAGTACTCCACCCCCGGAATCCCCATGCGCACCACCGGGTCCTGGAAGAAGGCATCATCACTGGCGATGATCAGGTCACAGACCCAGGCCAGCATCAGACCACCGGCAACACAGGCGCCCTGCACCATGGCGATGGTCGGCTTGGGCAGATCGCGCCAGCGGCGGCACATGCCCAGATAAACTTCCTGCTCACGGGCATAAAGGTATTCGCCACCGGGCTTGTTGGTGTGGTCCCACCACAGCGTACTGCGGTCGAATTCCTTGTTGATATCGCGGCCGGGGGTGCCGATGTCATGACCGGCGGAGAAGTGCTTGCCCTCGCCGCGCAGCAAGATCACCTTGACGCTGTCGTCATCCACCGCCTGACGAAACGCCGCATCCAGGGCGTAGGTCATCTGCGAGTTCTGCGCGTTGTTGAACCCGGGCCGGTTCATGGTCACGGTGGCGATACCATCCTTGACGCTGTACAGCACCGGCTGCTCGGTCTCGTAGACCGACTTGTCTTCGCGCTGAACGAATTCCTGCGTTTGATTGGCTGCTGTCATGACAGGCTCCTGTTACTGGTCGGTGGACGCGGTGCGGATACCCGGCGGGTTATCCTTGAGCTGACGGGCCCGCAGGTTGTGCGGGTCCAGTCTGGCGATGATTGCCAGCTGCTCGGCAGTCGGGTGTGCGGTTTCGCCCATGTCCGGCGCCTTCAGCAGCTCAAAGCCGGTATTGGCCTGAACCTCTTCAAAGGTCACGCCCGGGTGCAGGGAACGCACACGGATGGCATGGTCAGGCCCCTCGAAATCCATCACGCACAGGTTGGTGACGATGTGACGGATCTCCATCAGGTCCTGACGCATATGCTCGGACCAGCGCGCCGGGTTGTAGCCCACGCCGGAGACCATATCGACCTCGCCTGCCACGAAGGCGCGCGTATTGTGATTGGGCACGAACAGCGAGTTGATGTGGTTGATGCTGTTGCCCGGCAGACCGCGCACACCCAGCATCGCCACCTTCGGCTTGTCGTAGTCACCGACGATGGACAGGTTGGTCTGACCGAAACGGTCGATCTGGGTCGGGCCGATCATGGCGTGGCGCTTGCCACCCCAGACGCACTCGAACACGCGCTCAAAAGACATGTAGCCGGAATACTTGGGCTCGTAGTCACCACGGGGGCCGACCGGAATCGGCTCCTCGACCAGAAGACACTCGCTGTCGGTCATCATCAGTTCAGGGGTATGAGTCATCTTCGCCAGACTGGCCCCCAGACGCGGGATGATGCCCAGACCGGACGCAAGGATTTCACCGTCGCCGCGGAAGGCTTCGGACGCGGCCACAATCATCAGTTCGGCCAGCGTAAATTCACAGTGGGTCGTCATTGTGCCTCTCCTCAGAATGTCGGCAGCGGCAGGCTGCCCATCGCTGCAACGCCACCATTGGCGGCCTGATAGGCGTCTTCGCCACCGTTCACAAACTCATCCATGTACACCTGCCAGCCGTTGTCATCGCTGGCACTGGCGACATAGCGCTTGAGGTGACTCAGGTCCCAGCCATAGTTCGGCGCGCACATTGTCGGATGAGCACCCTTGGGTGCATGCACCACCCCCTGTACCAGATAGCGTTCAAAGGTGTTGAGGCGAGCGGTGTCACGATCCAGTTCCAGGCGTTCGACCACCTCTTCCGCCGAGACGATGCAACGCTCGGCGGCACGGGCTACCAGATGATCAAAATAGGGATCGCTGCCGGTGATCAGTGTGTTGCCCAGCGTGTCTGCCTTGTTGACATGAACAAAGGCCATATCCAGATTCAGCGCCGGCATCGCCAGCAGCTCTTCGCCGTCGTCGTAGGGCGAACGAATGGTGCGCAGGTCGTTGTATTTCAGAACATCGGTCGCCAGACCACAGCGGGTCGGCAGGAAGGGCACACGCATGCCGGCGGCTCGCAGGCCCCACTGGAACATGCCTTCGTCCAGCTCCATCACCTCGATCTCGCCCGCCTGGCGCACCTTGCGGAACCAGGGCTCCAGTGGAATCGCATCCAGTGTGGCAAAACCGAATATGAGCTTTTTGACCTTTCCGGCCGCACAGAGCATGCCCACTTCCGGGCCGCCATAGGCCACCACGGTCAGGTCCTTTACATCCGAGCGCAGGATCTCGCGCACGATCGCCATCGGCTTGCGCCGCGGCCCCCAGCCACCAAAGCCGATGGTCATGCCATCGCGCAGCTGGGCTACCGCTTCAGCGGTTGTCATCTGCTTGTTCATTCAATACTCCTTTCTCAGGGCCGCTTATTTGAAACCGATCGAGAAGTCATGGCCCCAAACGCTGACACGGGTAAATTCGAAGGCACTGTGCTCGTTCCAGTCCACCTGCAGACCACCAAAGCCGTACTCCATATCGAAGCCGGACGGCGTCTTCATGTAGAAGGAGGTCATGCGGTCATTGAGGTGTTCGCCCAGGGTGGCGGACAGCTTCACGCCATGCGCCTGCATGCGGTCATGGGCGCGCCCCACTTCGGTCATGCAGTCCACTTCCACCATGGCGTGAACACAGCCGGACGGCACCGGGAACTCGGCAATGGCCAGGCTGTGATGACGAGCGTTGTTGCAGTGCATGAAATGGATGCGCAGCGGATCGGCATCCGGCGCCGGCTTGTGATTCATGATGTCGGAGAGACCGAAACCGAGCACGTTCTTGAGGAAGTCGCGGGTTTCGTCAAAGTTGGGCGCCGGCAGAACAACATGGCCCAGCCCCATCGCGCCGGTCACAAAGCGCGGCACGCCCTGCGGTGACACGAATGGCAGGAACTCGGAGCGATGGCCCCAGTACAGCTCATGACGGTTGCCCGCCGGATCGCGAACAATGGCCAGCTGCTGCACCGCGCGCTGGTTGCACAGGCCGGCATCCCCCGCTTCCCAAGCGATGCCCTTCTGATCCAGCTCGGCGATGGCCGCCGCAAAAGCTTCCTCGGACGCCTGCTCCCAGCCGGAGGCTAGATAGCGATTCTCGTTGCCTTCCAGAATCAGCATACGGAAGGGACGCTCGTCCATCTTGACGTAGAGCCCGCCTTCCGGCGCGTCCATGCTCATCATGCCGAGTACGTTCTCGGCATAGTCCTGCCATTCCTTCAGGTTCTCAGACTGGGCAACCAGGTAGCCCAACTCGCGAATATCGATCATCACATCCCTCCGGGGTCTTGTTCTTTTGCCCATTATCAGGAGGGAGGTACAGCGTCTCATCGTCCATTGAGACTAAACAGAATTGGGGAAAATGAATGGATAGCGCCGGGGCTGGCCGAGAACCCAGGACGAAGGAGGTGCCCCCTGCTGCAGGGTCTACACTACAGGTGACATTTGCACATACCCGAGTGAGGCAATCCCATGGCAGCGCATGACAACACCCCCTCAACCGACGACAGACTCCGTGACAGGGCGATGGGGGCCCTGATGGGCGCCTTCATTGGTGACGCCCTGGGGGTTGGGCCGCACTGGTATTACGATCTGGACCAACTGGTCGCCGACTACGGCCCCTGGATCGACACCTACACCCGCCCGCGCCCCGGACGCTATCACGAGGGACTCGAACCCGGTCAGCCCTCGCAATCAGGTATCCTGCTGGAGATGACGCTGCGCTCACTGGTGGACTGTGGAGGCTATGACGAGGCCGATTTCTGCCGTCTGCTCGATACCGAACTGTTCCCCCAACTGGACGGAACCCCGATGCATGGCCCGGGCGGCTTCACCAGCCAGTCCATGCGGGACGCCTGGCACAAGCGCGTTCAGCAGGGGCTGCCCTGGGGGTCCATCGGTGGCAACGCCGACAACACCGAAGCCGCGGAACGCATCATCGCCATCGCCGTGCGCTACGCCCTCACACCCGGCGAGCTGGCCCGGTCGGTCACGGCCAACACGGCACTGACCCAGACAGACGGCACCGTCATGGCCATGACCACCGCATTCGGCGCAGTGCTGGGCATGCTGGTAGAAGGCCATCGCCTCGACAGCGACCTCTCGGACAAACTGATGGCTCGGGTCAAAACCGGCGAACTGCCCTTTCACACCATTACACAGGGCAAACTCGAAGCCCCGTCACGCACGCAAAAGGAAAAACGGAATGAAGGCCTGTTTGCCTCTCCCGATGCGCTGCTCACGCCGTCCTGCATTGCCCGCGCTGCCCACGCCATTCGCATCGAACCCGCTTCACAGGTGGGCCTGCTGTACGGCCTGCCGTGCGCGGTCTACCACCAGTTCCCGGCCGCCTACTATCTGGCGGCCCGCTTCACGGACGACTTCGAGCCCGCGGTGCTGCACGCGATCAACGGCGGCGGCCAAAACATGGCCCGCGCTATGCTGACCGGCGCCCTGAGCGGAGCGATGGCGGGGCTGTCGGGGATTCCGCAACGGTTCATCGATGGCCTGGAGCGGGCTGAGCCGCTGCTGGTATTGGCCGAGACGCTGGCTGGCGATGTGCAGCGTCATGAGGAGTGATGCCCACGGGCATTTCAGTCAGGCCGCTCCAACGCCATGGATTGGTTCCTTTAGGGTTTGTTGAGCCAAAATCCATTACCTTCCGTACTGTAGAGAAACCACAAACGGAGCCAACCATGTTTGCATTTCTTAAGAGCGACCCAACCAAAAAGCTCAAAAAAAGGCACTCACTCCTGCTGGAACAAGCAATGCAAGCTCAAAGAAAAGGAGATATCCGAACATATTCGCAATTAACGGCTGAAGCCGAAAAGGTTTATGGGGAGATTCAAGATTTAAGTATATCCAAGAGCTGAAATTTTGATGCTGCATTGGCATGTTGGGCCAAAGCAATATCGTTTCCTTCGTACACCCACTCTGTATGCGAACGGGCTAACCGAATGGTAGGCTCCGTTCCAGAGCAGCCGGAACTTCAGGAGTTGGCCCATAGCAGACATTAGGCGTTACTGAGGGAGCTCCCTCCATGATAGAAGGCATACAACGTCGCATCACTGACTATAAAAACAGCAATTTTATGTCTTGGCTTAATAATGATTTATCCGCTGACAATCAAAAAGTTAAATACCTAAAAATTAATTTTCAAAAAGATGTTATTTTTAAATTTATAATAAAATTTCCAAAAATATTAATTCATTTAAAATGCTTTGCAAGATCGTGGAGCAATTTAATACTCCTTCTTTTTTCCATGTCAAACATAACACAGGTAACAATAGCTTCTGTTACTAACTCATCCTTATTATTAAAAATCTCTTGCTTAAATGTCAGACTTTTATTTCCTTTTCTTTGAGGACAGGTTTTAACTTTCAAATTGTCACCAAGACGTAATTCCTTTTTATATAAAACATCCAATTTCAAAAGAACGGCTCCGACCTTTCTTTCTTTCATTTCAACAATCGATAAACCAGCCTCTTCATACCAGTGCCTTCTACCTTTCTCAAGGTAGGAAACATAAGCACCGTTATTTACATGATCAAATTCATCGATATCAGACTCGACAACTAAAATATTGGTTACTGTTTCCATTTTCGAATCCCTAAAATAAAATAAATAAAATAAATAAAAAACATGAAAACCATAAAACCGCATTCATATATGCACGCAAGAATATTTAATACTCACATATTAGGGTAATTTGGTCCCCCTCCTCCCTCAGGAATATTCCAATTAATATTCTGGGCTGGATCCTTGATATCACAAGTCTTACAGTGCAGGCAGTTTTGGCCATTGATCTGGAATCGCTGCTCTTCGCCATTCCCAACAATCTCGTAGACTCCCGCCGGGCAATAGCGCTGTGCAGGCTCGGCAAACATCGGCAGATTCTGCTTCAGCGGGATACTGGCATCTGCCAGCTGCAGGTGGCAGGGCTGATCTTCCTCATGATTGGTGTTGGACAGGAACACCGAGGACAGCTTGTCGAAACTGAGCACACCATCCGGTTTGGGATATTTGATCGGCTCATAATGATCCGCTGGTGCCATCTGGGCATGATCCGGGTGGTTGTCGTGCAACGTCACCGGGATGCGGCCACCGAACCAGTTCTGGTCGATATAGTTGAACGCACCGCCCGCCAGCTGGCCGAACTTGTGCATCGCCGGACCGAAGTTGCGCGAGCGGTACAGCTCATCGAACAGCCAGGATGACTTGTAGGCATCGGTAAAGCCACTCAGGTCCTTGCCGCCTTGGTTACCCTTGCTCAACGCATCGAAGATCGCTTCAGCCGCCAGCATGCCGGACTTCATCGCCGTGTGGGTGCCCTTGATCTTGCTGAAGTTCAGCGTGCCGGCATCACAACCGATCAGCAGCCCCCCCGGGAAGGTCATCTTCGGCAGCGAGTTGTAGCCGCCCTTGGCGATGGCACGGGCACCGTAGGAAACACGTTTGCCGCCGTCCAGATGAGGCTTGAGCACCGGGTGGTGCTTCAGCCGCTGAAACTCGTCGAACGGGCTCAAGTACGGGTTCTGATAGTTAAGATCCACGATCAGGCCGACCACCACCTGGTTGTTGTCGGTGTGGTAAAGGAAGAAGCCACCACTGGTGTCCTTGTCCAGTGGCCAGCCGGAGCCGTGAACGACCAAACCGGGCTGGTGCTGCTTCGCCGGGATATCCCAGAGCTCCTTGATGCCCAAGCCGTAGTGCTGGGTGTCCTTCTGCTTGTAGAGTTCAAAGCGGTTGATAAGCTGCTTACCCAGATGCCCCCGGCAGCCTTCGGAGAAGACGGTATACTTGGCGTGCAGCTCAATGCCCGGCATGTAGTTGGGACCCTGTTCGCCTTCGGCGGTCACGCCCATGTCACCGGTGGCGATGCCCTTGACGCTGCCATCATCGTTGTAAAGCACTTCCGCCGCGGCAAAGCCCGGGAAGACTTCCACTCCCAGGGCTTCTGCCTGTTCTGCAAGCCAGCGGCACAGATTGCCCAGGCTGATGATGTAGTTTCCCTGGTTGTGCATGGTCTTGGGTACAAAAAGGTTGGGGATTTTGATGCCCTTGTCTGCGTCCTTGAGCAGGTAGACCTTGTCCTCGGTCACTGCTGTGTTTAGCGGTGCTCCAAGCTCTTTCCAGTCAGGAAAGAGTTCATCCAGCGCCCGCGTTTCCAGCACCGCGCCGGAGAGGATATGGGCACCCACCTCAGAACCCTTCTCGACCACACAGACAGTCAGTTCTTGTTCGCTCTCCTTCGCCTGTTGCATTAGGCGGCAAGCCGTAGACAGTCCGGCAGGCCCAGCCCCGACGATGACCACATCAAACTCCATCGATTCACGCATAATTGAGACCTTTAATTGTGGCAGTGATCAGCCAACCAAAAAAAGTACCCTGCTCTTTGACCAAGAAGAGACAGGGTACAAATGGCAACAGGTAAAGTTATCAGCCGAGCTTAGATTCAAGTTCGGGTACAGCTTCAAAGAGATCTGCCACCAGACCGTAGTCGGCCACCTGGAAGATCGGGGCTTCCTCGTCCTTGTTGATCGCAACGATGATCTTTGATTCCTTCATGCCCGCCAGGTGCTGGATGGCACCGGATATGCCCACAGCGATGTACAGTTCCGGTGCGACGATCTTGCCGGTCTGACCGACCTGCATGTCATTGGGCACAAAGCCGGCATCAACAGCGGCACGAGAAGCACCCACGGCAGCACCCAGCTTGTCAGCCAGCTTTTCCAGAAGGACGAAGTTTTCACCGTTGCCCATACCGCGACCACCGGACACCACCACCTTGGCTGCGGTCAGCTCAGGACGGTCGGACTTGGCCATCTCTTCACCGACGAAAGCAGAAGTACCCGCATCATGAACCGCAGCCACCGCTTCTACGCTGGCACTACCGCCGGTTTCGGCTGCTGCGTCGAAGGCGGTTCCGCGTACGGTGATAACCTTGATAGGATCCAGCGACTCGAAGGTAGCGATGGCGTTACCGGCATAAATCGGACGCTGGAAAGTATTATCGGACTCAACTGCGGTGACATCCGACAGCTGAGCCACGTCCAGCAGCGCCGCGACACGTGGCATCACGTTCTTGCCGGTGGTAGTCGCCGGAGCGATCACATGGCTGTAATTCTTGCCCAGCTCTGCAATCAGCTTGGATAGGTTCTCAGCCAGCTGATGTCCGTAAGCGGCGCTATCCGCCACTAGTACCTTGCTGACACCGGCCACCTGAGCGGCGTCGTCGGCAACGGTGCCACAGCCTTCGCCGGCGACCAGCAGGTGCAGTTCACCGCCGATCTGGGCAGCCGCAGTGACGGCGTTCAGTGTTGCACCCTTCAAGGTGCTGTTGTCATGTTCTGCAATTACCAGAATAGCCATCAGATCGCACCCTTAAATTACTTTGGCTTCGTTTTTCAGTTTATCGACCAGCTCGTCCACACTGCTGACACGGATACCGGCCTGGCGCTCGGCCGGCGGGGTCACTTTCAGCACGCGGGTGTGGGCCTTCAGCTCGACGCCCAGATCAGCCGAGGTCTTAACATCCAGCGGCTTCTTCTTCGCTTTCATGATGTTCGGCAGCGAAGCGTAGCGCGGCTCGTTCAGGCGCAGGTCGGTGGTGATGATCGCCGGCAGGTTCAGGGCGACGGTCTGCAGACCTCCGTCCACTTCACGGGTCACATTCACCTTATCCCCTTCAACCTTGACCTCGGAGGCGAAGGTACCCTGCGGCATATCCAGCAACGCGCCCAGCATCTGGCCGGTCTGGTTGTTGTCGGAATCGATCGACTGCTTGCCGAGGATAACCAAGCCCGGCTGTTCCGCTTCCACGACCTTGGCCAAGAGCTTGGCCACATTCAGTGATTCCGGCATCGCGTCGGTTTCGATCTGGATGCCCCGGTCAGCGCCGAGGGCCAGCGCGGTACGGATCTGTTCCTGGCAGGCCTTGGGGCCAATGGAAACCACCACTACTTCAGAGGCAGTGCCCGCTTCCTTCAGGCGTACGGCTTCTTCCACGGCGATCTCACAGAAGGGGTTCAGGGCCATTTTGACGTTGGCCAGATCCACGTCGGTGTTGTCCGACTTGACGCGTACCTTGATGTTGTAATCGATCACACGTTTGACAGGCACCAAAATCTTCATTGGTGTCATTCCCCTTTATACTGAAACTTCTAAAATAGCTTCCCCACGAGAGCAATATCGTGGGGGCTATAAGCTTATTAATTACTTTTCAAGAGCATTGCGGAATGCTGTCAGGATTTCTGTACCTGGTTTCCCTCGACTGTCCAAATCAGATGCCCATTCTTCGCTGACGTTATTCAAAAGTCCTGTGAGGCGTTCAATATCTTCCTCTGAGAGCTGTACGAATTTAACGCCTTCATCGGCTATTTTCTTTTTATCCTGATTTCGGCGTGCATCGGCTAGTTCACATGCAGTACGTGTGGCATGCTCACCGGCCTCAGTCATAGCTTTTTGGGTCTCAATTGGCAAGCTATCAAACTTTTCCTGACTAATCATATAGCTTGCTACGAATGACCCTAAGTTTACACCTTCTGTTCCAGTCTTAAGATATGGGGTCAGATCGTAGGGCTCAATAGAGCTATGAGGGAAAACAATAGCATTTATAGTGCCTCGTGATAGTGCTTCTCGTGTTTCAGGAGCTGACATTTGTATCGGTACACTACCGAGCTTAGACAACATAATTTCCTGAGCACCTCCTGTCGCACGAACTTTTAGGTTGTTAAAGCTTTCTAGACTGGTAATTTCACCAGAAGAGAATAGTTGGTAAGGAGTAAGTGCAAGAACCATTAATGCACGCACACCTTGTGGAGCAAATTCAGCTTGGTCAAGAATCCCTCCCGGCTTTGCAATCTCCCAAAAAGCCATTGTCCCTTCACAGGACGTAGAGAAACTTCCAGGCAACTGCCCCACCGAGCTAAGAGGCATTTTCTCGGCTACATAGGATGCCCCAACATAACCGATGTCTGTCACACCTGTCTGTGTAAGAGAGAGCATATCCTTGGCTTTGCCAAGCTGCTGCGCAGGAAAATACTGAAATTTAACATTCCCATCAGTTTTTTTATCAATCTCATCCATAAAAGGCATTAGCAAGCCTTCCGCGATATAATGACCACTCGACAAGCTATCCGCAACACGTAGATTTATATCTTGTGCTTGAGCTACACCTGTTGTTGCTAAAAATGCAAAAAATGTATTTTTAATGATAGTATTCATATTTTTCACCTTTTTATTTTTAAAATAAAATATTCTTACTTTCTTACTTTCTTACTTTCTTACTTACTTACTTACTTACTTACTGCATTGTTGATGGTAACCAAAGAATAATACTTGGGAATATCGTGAGCAATGCAATAACAATCAGATGAGCCCAAACGTGGGGCATTACTCCACTGAATAATTCTCCCAAAGGTCGATTGGTATAGCGTGCCACAACAAAAACGTTCAACCCTAAAGGCGGAGTGACCATACCAACCTCAGCCGTCACAACTACCAAGACGCCAAACCAAACAGGATCAAAGCCGAGTTGCATCACTAATGGCAGTACAATTGGGACTGTCAGAATAAGAATCGCTATCTGGTCCATAAAAAAACCCAGGATAAGATAGCCCAAGAGAATGACTGCAATGATGACCCAACGTGAAGTCTCAAGATCACCAACCCATGCCGTAAGATCATTAGTGACACGTGTAAGCGTAAAAAAGTATCCAAAGATATGGGCGCCCAAGATGATGAACAAAATCATGGCCGAGGTTTGTGCAGCCGAGCGAACTGAACTCCAAGTGTTCCGAAGAGTTAGTTTTCTTTCCCACGCTGCAATCAACATCGCACAGAATGCACCCAACGCAGAGGCTTCCGTTGGGGTTGCGATACCAGAGTAAATTGTGCCAGTAACCGCGAAGAACAACAGAACAACAGGGCCAACGCGTTTTACTGAGTCAAATTTTTCCCGGTAACTGTAACGACGCCCTACGGGTGCAGCAGCGGGGTTCAACCATATAAGAACGGCTATTGTTAGAATAATCGTCGCCGTCACCAGCAAACCCGGCAACACACCGCCAATCAATAGTGCCGATACTGGAATATCTGCAATGATGCCATAAAGAATCAATGCAATTGATGGAGGAATCAGCATTGATAGAGTGCCAGAAATAGCTACCACACCACCGGCAAGCTTCGGCTCATAACCTTCTTTGAGCATGGCAGGTATGGAAGTAGATGCCAGTGTCGCTGCCGCAGCTGTAGATGAGCCTGAAATGGCACCAAAGCCTGCGCCAGCTATTGCGGTGGCCATAGCAACACCACCACGTAACCTACCAACCCATGTTGTGGCGGCTCGGAAGAGGTCATTTGCCACACCAGAAATGATGACAAACTCTGCCATAAGTATGAACATCGGTATAGTGATGAGTTCATAGCTATTCGCTGTTGAGACCGGTGATGTCTTTAGAATACCGGTCAAAACTGGTTCACCACCAAATAAATACAAACCTACTGCCCCGGAAACTCCCATTGCCAACGCAACAGGAAGCCCGAAAACAAGCATTAGTATAAGAATTCCTATGACAATGCTAATAATCATTCGCCATGCTCCCCTGTATGAGCTTCTTTGGTGGGTGAAGGAGGTAGTTCAACCAAATCTCGTTGCGAAAATATCGATGCGAAGAAATAAACAGCTCGATAAGCACACCGAATCGATAGTAGCCCCATTCCCACAGACAAAAGAGCATAAGGTACCCATGATGGTAGGGCCAAAGAGTCGGCAAAACGCTCGTCTCGGCTCCAAGCCAGGATGGCTTGTTCAATTCCAAGGTATGCGATGAACGCTACCAGGCTACTAGAAATCCCGAATCCAGAGGCCTGCATCATGTTTCGTAAACGACGAGGCAATATAGGAAGGAAGACATCCAACGCGATATGACCGTGGTGCTGCATGGTGTCAGAAAGAGCAAGGAAGAATAACGCAGCCATAAGATAGTGACCGATCAAGGTATACGGCCAACTTAGCGGTGATGAAAACACATACCGCATTACTACGTCTAAAACAACAATGCCCATGATCACTATCATCGCTAAGCCTGCACCTGCCATTAGTATTTGCTCAGCACGTGCGAGCACTGCAGAAGGTGCATTGGCAGGCTTATGGTCATGAAAATTACTTTCTCTCATACCATTCCCTTTTCTTATACAGTCGTTTAATTTCGACATTATTATGTTTAAGGTAGTCGTCTTTCAAATCGAACTAATAATATTTTGAGCCGCCCGTTCATGCGGCTTATCTATCATTTTACCGTCTATTTTAACGACGCCTGCCTTTGGGACTGATGCAAAGGCTGACAGCACTTTACGGGCCCAAGTGATTTCTTCCTCACTGGGTTTGAAAGCATTATTCACGATTGAAATATGCTTTGGGTGAATTACCGCTTTTGCACTAAATCCATCCCTCTTGGCTTCTTCGGTCTCGGTTTTCAAAACCTCCAAATTGTCCAGCGTTGCGCAAATTGAATCTACTGCTACGACCCCCGCTGCAGCAGCGCCGGCCAAGCACAAATTTCTGGCCATGCGAAAAGGTTCATTATAAATGCCATCAGAAGTGTTCCGGACTGCACCGAATGACGCAGCAAGATCTTCGGCACCCCACATCATCCCCCAAAGCCGGGGATCGGCATTTTTATAACGCCCAAGAGAGAAGAGAGCATTCGCTGTTTCAGTGACTATTGCCAGAATGCGCGTTTGACCAAGTCCATGAGCGGTTTCCAACGCTGCCAAATAGTGTGCCAGTTGCTTCACGTCCTCTGGACCCTCACATTTAGGCAGAACAATGCCATCGGGTGCATGTGGCATCACTGCCACCAGGTCCGCTAGAGTCATCCCCGTGTCCAGAGCATTGACTCTTACAAATCGCTTCTGGCTATTGGCTGGATAGCGAAGCATATCAGCCACAGTCGAGCGGGCCTGTTCCTTTTCATCGATAGCGACGGAGTCCTCAAGATCAAGAATGAGGGCATCAGCTTCACTATCAATGGCCTTCTCGAACTTACGAAGACTATCCCCGGGCACAAAAAGCAAGCTACGCATCAGGCTCCCTCCGTTGACCGTTTGCGCATTAAAGCCATACGCCTACATGCTGCAACGATTGTTCCATCCTGTTTGAAGCAGGTATGTTCGAACTCAACTAACCCCGTATCCGGACGTGACCGGCTTTCACGTTTTGAAATTACACGGGTTTCCGCACGAAGCGTATCTCCATGGAATACCGGATTCGGAAAGCGCACTTCAGACATGCCCAGATTACCGACCGTCGTACCAAGCGTTGTATCCTGAACACTCAATCCCACGAGAATCGCAAGTGTGAACATGGAGTTGAACAGCCGCTGCCCCCACTCTGTACCTTCCGAAAAATCAGCATCTATATGTAAAGGCTGAGGGTTCATCGACATCAGGCTAAACATAGTGTTGTCTGCTTCATTGACCGTCCGTGTCAACTCATGGCGGAAGACATGATTCGGCACAAAATCTTCAAAATACAATCCAGACATTGCTTCAACCCTCAGTAAGATTTCGGAAGACCCAGAACTTTCTCGGCAATGAAGCAAAGCGCTAATTGCGGCGAAACCGGAGCAATGCGGGGGATTAAGCTTTCTCTCAGGTAGCGTTCAACATGGTACTCTTTGGCATATCCAAATCCGCCATGAGTCATAACTGCTGTTTGGCAAGCGTTGAACCCAGCTTCTCCAGCCAGATATTTCGCCATATTGGCCGATGCGCCACAGGGCAACCCGTTGTCGTATTCCCAGGCGGCTTTCATAATCATCAGCCATGCAGCCTCCAGCTCGACAAGACGCTCGGCAAGAGGATGCTGAATCGCTTGGTTCTTACCGATCGGCCGATTGAATACTTCGCGCTCCTTCGCGTAGTCAGTTGCCCTATTGAGAGCGGCGAAGCCTAAACCCACCGCCTCAGCAGCAATTAGTATCCGTTCGGGATTCAAACCGTGCAGGATGTATTCAAAGCCACGTCCTTCTTCACCAATACGGTCACTTTCTGCTATTTCAAAATTTTCGAAGAACAGTTCATTCGAATCGACTGCCTTACGGCCCATTTTGTCGATTTCCTGAACCTTGACTCTATCCCGGTCAATCGGCGCATAGAACAGCGACAACCCATGGGTGGGGGATTTAACTTCCTCTAAAGGCGTAGTGCGAGCTAACAGCAGAATATTGTCTGCAACCTGTGCAGTAGAAATCCACACTTTCTGCCCATTAACAATATATTTGTCTCCACGCTTCTCTGCGCGCAGTTTAAGCTGGGTAGTATTTAGACCTGTATTCGGCTCGGTCACCCCAAAACAAGCCTTGGCACGCCCTTCTGCTATGGGGCGGATCATACGCTGTTTTTGTTCTTCATTCCCAAAGACAGCCACTGGATGAAGACCAAAAATATTGATATGAACTGATGAAGCTCCAGATAAGCCAGCGCCAGATTCTGAAATAGTACGCATCATGATCGCTGCTTCAGATATTCCTAGACCGGATCCGCCACACCCTTCTTCGGTACAAATTCCCAGCCAGCCTTCTGCTGCTAACGCATCATAAAAATCAAACGGAAAACCACCTTTACGATCTTTCTCCAGCCAGTATTCAGCATCAAAGCGGCTACAAATACGGGCAACAGCCTCACGAATTGCGGTCTGATCTTCAGTAAAAGAAAAATTCATTATCTCACTCCTCGCTTATAAAAAGGGCACCATTAGAGACCAACTCAGCAATTGCATTCGCATCAAAGCCCACTTCAGAAAGCACCTCGGCCCCATGCTCTCCAAGTAACGGAGGCAAACGGGACATTGCAGCTGGCGTGCGCGAAAATTTGGCAGGAACAGCCATCGTGCGAATCATTCCTTCTGTTGGGTGCAGGACGGTTTCGAAAAAACCAGTCGAAACAAGATGAGGATCAGTCATTACCGAGGCAAAACTATGCATGGGCATAGCGGGGATATCAGCTTCGAAAAACAACGCCAACCATTCTTCCGTTGTACGTGTCAGCAATATCTCACTGAGTTCGGCATAAACTTCGTCAATATGATCCATGCGGGATGAGAAAGAGGTGAAGCGGGGATCTGCACTTGGCATATCTGGACGCCCAATGGCCTCAAAAAAGCGCTTCCAGTGCCCATCATTGTATACCAGCGCACAGATATAGCCGTCTTTGGTCTGATAGGGACGACGGTCTGGCGACAGGTGACGCGGATATCCCCCCTGGTCAAGCGGAGGCTCAAAGGTCAGCCCCCCCATATGGTCAGCCAACACAATGGACACCATAGTTTCGAACATTGGAACCTCAACTCTCTGGCCGAGGCCTGAGCGCTCCCGTTCAATTACTGCCGCAAGTATGGCATTCACTGCAGCAACCCCTACCACCCGATCAGCTATCGCTGTAGGTACATAAGCCGGGCGAGCGCCCGTGCGAGTAAAACTGTGCGCAAGACAAGCCCCTCCCTGGATTAAATCGTCATAGGCCGGTCGGTCTGCATATGGCCCAGTCTGATCATATCCAACCAGCGCTGTATAGATCAGACGAGGGTTAGCCTGAGTGAGCGTATCTTCTGATAGACCCAGACGCTCCATTGCCTTTGGGCGAATATTCGTGACTAGAACATCAGCTTCCTCGACCAATTTCAGGAATGTGTCGCGCCCCTTATCGCTCTTTAGGTTGAGCACAATGCTTCTCTTAGAGCGATTCGAATTCAGAAAAAGCGGTCCCATTTGATCATGCCGTTTCGGCCCAATCTGACGAACCACATCTCCTTCTCTAGACTCGATCTTGACAACATCGGCACCAAAGTCGCCAAGGATTTGCCCGGCATAAGGCCCCATCAATACTGTTGTTAAATCGAGGACACGCAAGCCATGTAAGGGCTTCATAGATCCACCTATTGTCCATGTGTATGTTGTTTTTGTTCACATATATGAATGATAGATAGCTAGATCCTTCCCTGTCAACCGATAACTTGCATCAAGGTTCTACCCCGTTACTGCGGACACTTCTGAAAAGAGGCACAATGTGCCAAAGGAGTGTTTATGACCCAACGCAGAAAATACAGCACCGAGTTCAAGCGTGAGGCGATTGCCTTAACGCGTCAGCCTGGTATTAGTTGTCGCCAAGTCGCTTTGGAAATCGGTATCAACCCTAATTTACTGAGCCGCTGGCGGCGTGAAGATGATGCATCAACAGGCAGTGCCTTCAAAGGTTCAGGTTCTCCAAGGGATGAGGAAGTTGCTCGTCTGAAACGTGAGCTCGCTCGTGTTAAGAAGGAACGTGATTTTTTGCGCGAAGCGGCAGTGTTCTTCGCCAAGGAGTCGTCCTGAGATATCAGGCGATCCAACATTGTCGCAGTGATTTCCCAGTCCGATTGATGTGCCGCTGCCTCAAGGTTTCATCCAGCGGATATTACGCGTGGGTATCGCGTCCGCGCTCTGCTCGTGACATATCAAACCAGCGCTTGCTGACGCGTATTCGTGAGATACATACTGATAACGGCGGGATAATTGGCGCTCCGCGTATGCATGAAGATCTGGTTGCTGAGGGGCAACATGTCAGCCTGAACCGTGTTGCTCGCTTGATGGCGGCCCAGGGCATTCAAGGATGGCCACGGAAAAAGCGTCGTGGTGCACGAGCATCATCGATGCGCCCAGTGGGTATTCGGAACCATCTTGAACGGGATTTTTCGGCAGCAGAGCCAAACACCAAGTGGGTGACCGATATTACCGAAATCGCCACACAAGAAGGCAAGCTCTATCTGTGCGTGGTAGTGGACCTGTTCAGCAAGCTGATTGTTGGATGGTCAATGCATCACCGCCAGGATCGCCATATGGTGGTAAGGGCTGTCAAGATGGCTGTGTGGCAACGCCGAGGCTCAGCATCGGTGATATTGCACTCCGATCGCGGTTCTCAGTTTACCAGTGGCGACTTTCAGCGCTGCTTGGTCAAAAATAAGTTGGTAAGCAGCATGAGTGCGGTTGGTCACTGTGGTGATAATGCGGCTTGTGAAGGCTTCTTCGGGGTGCTCAAACGGGAGCGCATTTATCATCGCCAATACCGAACACTGGACGAGGCCCGCAGTGATATTTTCGATTACATCGAGCGGTTTCATAATCCGCGAATGCGGCGTAGAGTCGCCACTCAGGATTTAAAGTTTTCCGCCGTTTTAAAACCGTCCGTGGAAACGGGGTAGAACCCGTGATGGAGAGGATCTGGAAGCGCGCTACAATATGGCGGTTGGATCCGCTATGGCAATGATGAGTGTTAATATGTCAGGTGGATTATATGCACATAGTGTATCATATATCCTCGGTATGCATAAACCGACTCCACATGGGCTAGGATGTGCGCTCGGCTTACCATACTTGATGTATTTCAATATATCTTTCGCGGCGACCAAATTGGCCAAAATTGCCCGAATTATGGGGGAATCTACCACCCAATTAACAGATGAGTCAGCAGCATTGAAAGCTGTCAGTTCAGTAGCTAGGCTCATGCTCGATATAAAAATTCCGCTAACGCTAAAACAATATGGCATTGATGAAAATGATTTAGAAGCCATGGCATTGGATACTATTAAGCTTTTTCCTCGACCTTTCAACCCCCGCACTATGGGAAATGATGAATCAATAGAATACTGGCGGACGATGTATGAGGGATTAGAGATTTTCGAGTAAGACTGTAAAGTATTTTTCGCAGTAACTTAGAGCCTGTAAAAACTTCTTGTTAACTGGAGCCGTCCGGCTAAAAAATATTTTCGCAGCTTAGTGACCGACCAAGAATAAGTGCCCATTTATTATTTTTAAATGGGCACTTATTATGGCAACTGACATAACCCGCAAGCGAGTTAGTCTTCACAGCTGAGAATCCTTGCTCAGCGTTAGATTTTTCCATCGCCATAGCCGCTATAGAATAGCTATGACAACCAGTTTCCCCCTTACCTTAGTCCTGACACTCTGTCTTCATTCTGTCAGAAAATCTGAAGTTTCTAGTCCACGAACATTATCACGAATAAACCCCTTTCCAAGGTGACGCTCTGTCTCCTCATGCAGTATTTTCGCAAAAATACTAACTTTACTCTCAATTCGCGATAATGGTCCTGCCACAGTAATTGCCATAATTCTTCCTTCTACTACCAAGGGTAAAGAAATACCGCCAAGGTCTTGAGTATATCCTGAAGAACTTGAGAACCACCCACGGCGTAACGAATCATTTATAGATTCCTCAACAGTATCTTTGTTATTTGGTGTACCTGTAGCAAAACTCTCAAATTCCACCTTATTTAGAACCGATTTTCTCTTAGCACTAGACAGTTGGCTTAGAATTGCTTGCCCTGTCGCTGTTGCGTAAAGAGGCAAGCACTTTCCGACATCTGCCACGTATCTTATTTCGTATGAAGAGGGGACAACCTCAATTATTACTGCATTCATTCCTGACATGGAACCGACAAAAACAGTTTCAGATGTTCGCTTTGCAACCTCACGAACAATATTAAGGACTCCCTTAGGTAGAGGTGCTGCAGATGATATTATTTCAATCAAACTAAGCCATTTTGATGCCGGATAGAAACTGCCCTTATTTTCCGGCTCAAACAAATAGCCTCTAGATGCCAGTGTTGATATGATATTAAAAGTACTAGACCTAGGCCAATCAAAATGTTTCGAAATCTCTGAAACACTTGCTGGCTTTTGTCTAACAGAAAAGTACTCAAGCAAATCCAAAACGTTTGAAGCTTGTTTTACTATCATCACTAAACCTTCATAAGAGCTTGATATCCGAAACTTATAAAAGATCGGGCAGTATCGTTATTTTCTTATATTTTATAACATCAATCGCTTGTCATGGTATCCGAGGACTGGTCAAATGTCTCAATCAAAATATTTCTCAGCTCACTTGCAGCTGCAGACAGTTGGTAACGACTACGCGTTAGCACCCCTACCGAGCGTGATATGCTGGGTTCACAAAGAGTGACACACCGGGAACCTAGTTCCTCCATCTGTTGGCGGCAAAGAGAGGGTACTGCCCCTACACCAAGGCCTGTTGCAACCATACGCCCTACAGTAACGAGCTGATGAGCATCCAATATCACTCTAGGCACCAACCCTTGAAGGGCCAATTGATTTTCCATCATCAAACGAATTCCAGAAGGGCGCTGCAAAGCGATGAAGTCGTACTGCAGTAGCTGTGACCACGTTATGTCGTCAAAGCTACTCAGGGGATGACCCGGTGGCAATACACCTATGAATGAATCATCAAAAAGTGGCCTGAATGTTAATTCGTTACTTGGCCCAGGATCAAAAGTAATCCCCATTTCGATTCGCCCTTCACGCACCATCTCCACTACTCGCTCTGCAATAACATCATGAACTTCCACCCGGATATTTGAATAACGCGCCCGGTAGGTGAGCAATCCATGTGGAAGGAGAGTCCCGGCGAAAGAAGGCATTGCTGCCAACGCCACCTTCCCCCGCTGCAAAGAGAAGCGCTGTTGCAACTCTTCTTCCGCGTTATCCCATTCAGCTAACAAGCGCTGTCCGAGCTCATACAACTTGTGCCCTTCAGGGGTAAGCGATACGGTTCGAGTGGTTCTGGTGAGCAACGCTCCTCCCAACCCCTCCTCTAACTTCTTGATTGCCAAACTCAAAGCAGGTTGTGACAGGTGTACCAGAACGCCAGCCTCAACAAAATTCAGGGTCCGTGCCACAGCTAAAAAGGCACGTAATTGCTTTACCGTCATTATTAATTTTCCAAATAAATAAATCTAAAAAATAAATTTAATAAATATATAAAACTACTGCAAACTTCCTCTTAAACAGACACCTCGGTGCAGATGCTGCACCCAATAACAAGAAGGAAATCAAAGATGGCTGGCCTGGATAAGGTTGTTGAAAGCTACGATGAAGCGATGGCAGGTCTCGACAATGGTATGACTGTCATTGCCGGTGGCTTTGGCCTGTGTGGTATTCCCGAAAACCTGATTACTCAAATCAAACGCATGCAGGTACGGGATTTGACTGTCATATCCAATGACTGCGGCATCGACGGCTTTGGCCTTGGTATCCTGCTTGAAGACAAGCAGATCCACAAGATGATCGCCTCTTACGTTGGAGATAACTCGCTATTCGAGAAACAGTTTCTCGAGGGGGAACTTGAAGTAGAGTTCACCCCCCAAGGCACTCTAGCAGAAAAGATACGTGCCGGAGGTGCTGGAATCCCCGCCTTCTACACCGCCACCGGCTATGGAACACCAGTAGCCAAGGACAAAGAAGTGCGAGAGTTCAATGGTGTCCCCTATATTTTAGAACAATCCATCCGCGGCGACTTTGCCATCGTCAAAGGATGGAAGGCCGACCGTTACGGCAATGTTATTTACCACCACACCGCACAAAACTTCAATCCTATGGTAGCCACGGCCGGTAAGGTCACGGTGGTTGAGGTCGAGGAAATCGTCGAACCCGGCGAATTGGATCCGACTCAGATCCACACCCCTGGCATTTACGTCGATCGTATTATTCAAGGTCGATTCGAAAAGCGGATTGAAAAACGTACTGTCCGCTGCGCCTGATAACAGTAACGTAGATTATGGAGACCACTATGGCTCTTTCACGCGAACAGATCGCAATGCGTATGGCCCGCGAGCTTAAAGACGGTTACTACGTAAACCTCGGCATCGGTATTCCAACCCTGGTAGCAAACTATGTCCCCCATGGGATTGAAGTAATGCTGCAATCAGAAAATGGTCTACTCGGAATGGGCCCTTTCCCAACCGAGGATGAGTTGGATGCCGATCTGATCAACGCGGGCAAGCAGACCGTGACCACGGTGCCAGGCGCCTCAATATTCTCATCCGCCGAATCCTTCGCCATGATCCGCGGAGGCCACGTCAACCTGACCATACTCGGCGCGTTGGAAGTAGATGTCGAGGGAAACATCGCTTCTTGGATGATTCCCGGCAAGCTGGTGAAAGGGATGGGGGGTGCCATGGATCTGGTCGCGGGTGCTGACAATATCATCGTTACCATGACCCACGCGTCCAAGACTGGAAAGTCCAAATTGCTTGAGCGCTGCACCCTCCCCCTGACTGGCGCAAATTGCATAAACAAGGTGCTGACAGACCTCGCTTGGATGGAAATTAAAGATGGTTCATTCATCCTGAAAGAACGAGCCCCAGGAGTATCGATCGACGAAATTATAGCTAAGACTTCTGGCCGCCTGGTCGTACCGAGCCATGTCCCTGAAATGACTTTCTGAGCTCCGCTCTAATCCTGTTCTTTGCTCAGACCCAACCAGCAGGATTGCTGGTTGGTTTTTTTGAAGATAGGGTCACTACTTACTGCAGTAATCTATAGCAACGGAATAGCCCATCCCTTAACGCAATATAACGTATCCGTCCGGTGATCACACCTTGTCAGGCATCATCTTCTACCGGTTTCCATTTGTGAGGTAACAGCTTATGGGTCGCATGGCTTTCTGAGTAGGTAGCCGAGCCAGCACGTCTTTGAGATACGCATAGGGTTCATATCCGTTCAGCTTCGCTGACTGGATCAGGCTTATGATGGCGGCCGAACTACGGCTACTGCGTAACGAGCCCGCGAATAGAGTCAGCCAGGGGGCATGAACTGGCTATAGTTTCCCGGACACACTGAGGCAGGCAAGATCGCCTGCAAATGAAAAGGTGAGACATGAACTGAGCGAGAGATGACCGGTTACCACCAATGTCCGCAATGTGCGCAAACCAGAACTTCCCAAAGGAAGAGCTGCTGACCGCTGCACCGTCAACACCACCGACAATGCAGCGACCGGCCACCACCTGGTGGCCCGCCTCTCCTTCAACAGCCTCAATACCCAACACAAGTATCAATGACGCCCTGCAGTGAACCACCCGCACACCAGCGGCGCAGATTGTCCAGAAACGCCTGGCTCATGCGCTCATGGCTACGCGGGCCATTCCAGGCGATATGCGGACTGAGCTGTACACTCGGGTGCTGATACAGCCAGTGTTCATCGGGCAAGGGTTCAGGGCTGACCACATCCAGCGAGGCACGCGCGATCTGGCCGCTATCCAGCTGCTCCTTGAGGGCGTCGTGGTCGATCAGGGCAGCGCGTGAGATGTTGATCAGATGACTGCCGGGTTTCAGCCTCGAAAAGCGTTCGGCATTCATCAACCCGACGGTTTCCGCGGTGGACGGAAGTGCAAGCACCAGATGATCCGCGAGGGGGGATCATTTCATCCAGACTGGCCACCGATTCGACACCCGACATGCCCGATATCCGGTGTGTGCGCATGGTGATCCAGCAAGCAGCTCAGTGTTTGACTGCCTCCCGGCGTAGCCAACACCACATCGACCCGCCCCAACTGATCCAGCGGATCGGTTGGGGACAGCGTCAGGATGTCAGCCTCCGGTACGATTTCACGAATCCGTTCACCCAGTGCCGGAAAATCGAACATCATAACGATGCGCATGGGTCACTCCTCCAGCAAGACACGCCCCAGCTGCACATCACCCTGAATGGTGGTGCGGTTGATGCGTCGGCGCACGCCAACCGGAGTGCCGGTGGCGCAGTGCATGGCACGCCAGTTGTCCCACAGCACCATGTCACCCGGCTGCCACTGGTGGAAATAGTGGAACTGCGGATCGCGGGTGTGTGCCACCAGGCGCTCCAGCAGTTCGATGGACTCGTCATTGGAAAGACCGGCCTTGTAGGGCGTTACTACGCGATCCAAAAACTGCTCGACAATGCCCAGCACCTTAATGCCGGTGATCGGATGGGTCATGGCCGCCGGATAGACCGACTCCGGAAAGTCCGGGAACCTGACGTCCGAGGGTTTCTTCG
Source organism: Marinobacterium sp. MBR-109 (assembly GCF_040547565.1). Lineage (NCBI taxonomy): Bacteria > Pseudomonadati > Pseudomonadota > Gammaproteobacteria > Oceanospirillales > Oceanospirillaceae > Marinobacterium > Marinobacterium sp. MBR-109. Next base: position 51,216 of record NZ_JBEPPZ010000007.1, on the reverse strand, counting down.
GGCTGTGAGGCCCCGGCTCGTAGCCTTCCAGATCCACGTAGCGCATGTGGCGGCGCTGCATGCTGAAGGCATAGGCCACTTCAAGCTTGTCGAGCAATGCCTTGGTGTCGGCATCCAGTGCATCATAGGCTTTGGCCAGATCACCAAAGCCGGTCAGGCCGCCCTCGCCTGCCACTTCGACTGCTGTCAGTACGGCGCCATGGTTGGGTTTGCCGGTGTAGTGCAGATCCAGATGCCAGTCGAGCCGGCCAACAATTGTCTCGCCCTTGTAGAAAGCGGTCATCGACTTGTCCTTGTCGCCGCCGCTCTCCAGCTCGAACAGCTCAGGGTAATCGTCAGACAGCGTTGCCTTGAGCGGGTGCAGCTCCAGCTCGCCGAAGATTCGGCTGAAGGCGATCTGCCGTTCGGGGGTAATCGCCTGATTGCGAAACACCAGTACCCCATGCTCATACCAAAGCGCACGCAGCTGTTGCTGCAGCTCATCATCCCAGGGCTGAGTGATATCAAAGCCCTGTATCTCAACGCCGATGTTATCCAGCGGTTTAACGGTCAGTGTCATGCATGCGTCCTCCCCTCAGTTCAGTACATTCGGGTCGCGACGCAGCTCACGGCGCGCCATCGCTTCCCACAGGAAAGGAAAGCCGTTCGGGTCCGGCAGGCTGACCTGTTGGATCACGTCCTCGACCAGGGGCTCGGCACCGCCCGCCAGACGCACTTCATAGGCACGGCGACAGCGCCACTCCAGCGTTGCCGCACGCAGATGCGCCTGGCGCAGATCGCGACCGACCACCAGCGCACCGTGATGGGCCAGCAGCGCCCACTTGGCATCACCCAGTGCTTCGACCGCCGTCAGACTGGTGGCCTTGTTTTCAAAGGTACCCAGATATTCGTTGTAAATCGGCAGCTCGGAGCCGCAGTAAGCACCGGCCTGATCATAGATCGGCGGGGTTTCCTGCAGGTTGGCCCAGATACCACTCCACTTGGGATGGTTATGAATAACCACGTTGATGTCGGAGCGGGCCTCGTGCAATTGCAGATGCAGGCCGATGGCGGGGGTGGTGTTCCAGTTGCTGTCGAGAATATTGCCCTGATCGTCCAGGGTCACAATATCGCTGGCCGTAACCTCATCCCAGGTCAGCTCCCAGGGGTTGGTGAGGATGGTGCCATCAGATTGACGCACGGTAATATGCCCGGCGACATGGTCATCCCAGCCCTCTGCATAGAGCATGCGGCACATCAGCGCCACCTGCGCCTTGGGTGTCAGCTCGGGCAGCAGTGCCCGTTCGCCCGGTCGCGGCGCAAATTTTTCAAACATGTCGACATTGAGGTGATCGGTCTTCAACACAGCGTTAATCCTTATTTTGTTGCGTGTCGAATGATGATAATCACCCCTTACTGGAGGGCATTGTAAAATCCGGCCAATCAACAGGCCCAAGTGGACAGATTGAGAGGCTTAAAACAGACGCCCACGAAATTCGCTCGGGGTCATGCCGGTCCACTTTTTGAATGCCTTGAGAAAGCCGGAATGATCGGAGTAGCCCAGCTGTACGGCAATTTGCGTAATGGGCAGGGTGGGATCACTCAATGCACGGCGTGCGTGGATTTCACGGACACGATCAACAATTTGCTGGTAGTTCCAACCTTCTGATTGCAATTTGCGCCTCAGGGTACGCGGGCTGCAACAGAGCACTTTGGCCGCCTCAACCATATCGGGCGGGTTGGCAGGATCTTCGACAATCAGCGGCCAAAGCCGCCAGGCCACATTGCCCCCCTGTCGACGGATGCTCTGCTCTTCACACATCGCTTCATACAGTCGCACGCTGTGTGGACTGGCATTGGGCAGGGGTTGATCGAGAAGCGCCGCGTCGAAAAACAGCTGGATCACCGGTGCATCGAACTGCAGTTGGCACTGAAAAATGGGGTGGTAGTCATCTGCATGGGGTGGTGCCGGATAGTCACAGCGCAGCCGGGTCACCGGCAAGGGCTGCCCCAGCACCCAGCGTGCCGTTGTGATGATATTGCTGAGCAGGTCCTCAACCGCCAGCAGCCTCAGGCCGCCCAGTTCCTCTTTTACATTGACCTGAAAGCAGCCCTGCCCCTCAATCTCGCTGAAGGTGGTAATGATCGACTGACCGGAAAAACGCCCCGGATAGCTCTGGTATTTCAGCCCCCGTTCAATCGCCTCGCGCAGGGTCGTGCAGCTCATCATCAGATACGCCAGCTGGTCGTAGGTTGCCAGTGAGCGCTGATACCCCAGTTTCAAGCCAAGCCCCGTGTCGCCCGTCAGGCGCAGGGCATCGGCCAACAGTGCACGATGCGTCACGTTGCTGATTGATACCTCCAGAGACGTGAGCTGATTGAGGTTGTGTGCTGCACTCAGGGCCTGTGTATCAACGCCCTTGCCCGACAGAAAGTCGAGGAGCCAGATGATATAGCGGGCATCAGTATTCATGGATAGGGCTCAACGGGTCGGTCAAATAAAAACGCATCCACTGGGACATAATGATGCACTTCTCATCATCACGAATGCAGGTTGCCGCCTCATCGTCCACCAGGACTAAACAGAATTGGAAAATATGTACGGAATTGAGCCGCTGCCAAGGAAGTCTATGCAGCATCAAGGTATGGAGGGCGGGCCCATGACTGTAAAGGCCCGCCGCTTGGCTTAGTTGCCGCGATAGGTTGAGAACCCGTATGGGCTCAGCAACAACGGAATGTGGTAATGCTCAACAGCACCATCGACATTGAAAATGACCGGAATTTCGGGGAAGAAGGTCTCGGTATCATGTTTATCGAACCAGTTACCGGTTTCGAAAGTGACTCGGTAGGTGCCGGTTACCAATGACTGACCTTCCGGGAACAGCGCCGTGATACGTCCCTGCTCATTGGTCACACCGCTGTTGAGTGATTTCCAGCTGTCACCTTCCTTTTGCTCCAGAGTAACGGTTACATCCGGAGAAGGAAGGCCGTTTTCAAGATTGAGGACATGTACGCTCAGCGGGTTGCCGGCAGCCAAAGCCAGAGAGGACACGCCGGACAGGACGACACCCGCACACAGTGATTTGAACTTGTTCATCTGTTTTCTCCTGTTCATTATTTATACAAATAAATGGGTTAAAGCGTTTTGGGCAGCACTTTATCGATGGCCGTCAGAGCACAGCTTTCATCAATCTCGGCGCCACCGGCTCCGGCAACGCCAATCGCGCCAATGACCTGGCCTTCAACTTTAAGCGGCACACCACCGCCCAGAAGCAAAAGCTCATCCAGAGAGTCAAGGTTCTCGGCATCTGGCGTATTGCGAGCAAAATCCGACAATGCTCTGCTGGAGTTCTTGGTTGACAGCGATGTGAATGCTTTGCGTTGCGCGGCAAGGGTGTTATGAGGCCCGACATTATCGTCACGCTGCACTGCAACGAGGTTTCCACCTCGATCCACGACTGCGACAACCGCCGTACGATCCTGCTCATGACATGCCTCCAAAGTGGCTTCGATGAGCTGATTGGCCAGTGGCAAGGTGATGTCGGCACGCTGGGCAATACCCTCGCTTGCAAGTGCACTGCTGCATACAACGAGCCCTAGGGCTGCGGTACTGATGGTCTTGGCAAACATGCTCAGTCTCCATTGATGGGTTGCGTTAGCGAACGAGGCACACTATGCCGCAGCCACACTGTCAGACCGATTGCCGGATAATTACGAATTTGTAATGGCACAGATTACCGGTTCCGCATACTCTGCGCGCAGGAGGACTGACGATGCGTATTCTGGTGGTAGAAGATGAGCCAAAAACGGCGGACTATTTGAGCAAAGGGCTGAGCGAGTCCGGTTACAGGGTGGAAACCGCCATGAACGGCTTTGACGGTCAGCACCTGATTCAGGAAGAGGAGTTCGACCTGATCATTCTGGACGTCATGCTGCCCGGGCTGGATGGCTGGCAGCTGTTGCAAATAATCCGGCGTACCTCGCAGGTGCCCGTGCTCTTTCTAACGGCCCGTGATGCTGTCGATGACCGGGTGAAGGGGCTTGAGCTGGGTGCTGACGATTATCTGGTCAAGCCGTTCTCTTTTGCTGAATTGTTGGCACGGGTACGGACCCTCCTGCGGCGTGCACCAGCCCGTGAATCCTCAATGTTTGAGGTAGCCGACCTGCAGCTTGATCTGCTGCGCCGACGTGTCAGCCGCAATGGGGAGCGAATTAATCTGACCAACAAGGAATTCGCGCTGTTGCATCTTCTGGTCAGCCGCGAGGGGGAGGTACTGTCCCGTACTTACATCGCGTCTCACGTGTGGCAGATGAACTTTGACAGTGACACCAATGTAGTCGATGTTGCCATTCGTCGCCTGCGCGCCAAAGTGGATGATCCCTTCCCGGTCAAGCTGATCCAGACCGTGCGCGGCATGGGCTATGTCCTGGAAGAACCGGCATGAGCATCTGGCCCCGCTCGCTCAGCCTGCGACTGTCTCTGCTGTTCGCTTCCATCAGTACACTGGTGCTGGGCGGGATTGGGTTCTACCTCTATCTGTCCCTGCACAAGGAAATCGCCTGGCGGGATGATCAGGCCCTGTTGGGCCGACTCGAACGTATGCACGCTCTGTTGGATGACAGCGCCAGTATTGCTGCACTTCGAGAGCGCCCCCAATTGTACGGCAACATGCTGGGCAACCGGCAAAGCCTGCTATGGATCCTTGATGCCGATGGGCACACGCTGATCGAAATAAACCCGGTTGAGATGTCGATTCCACATCTACCTGCAACCGAAACCATTCGCTTCACGCAACTGGATGGCGATATGCCCGCTCGACTCGCCTGGCTCAATGTGAGTCAAGGTGAACGCTCGGTCACGTTGGTAGCCGGCAAGCTGCTGGATGAACGCAACCAGATGTTGAGTGCCTACCGATTCAAGCTGGCGATTGCCCTCGCGGTCGGTGCTGTATTGGCCTTTATTCTGGGGTGGCTGGCTAGCCAACGCGGTCTTCGCCCGGTCCGCCACCTCGCCAGTCGTGCAGCACGCATCGATACCCAGCACTTGCATTTGAGGCTGGAGGAACAGCAACAAGTCAGTGAGCTGCACGCGCTGACGGTCGCGTTGAACCTGATGCTGGCACGTTTGGAGAACGGATTCTCACAGCTGTCACGGTTTTGCGAGGACCTGGCGCATGAAATGCGCACCCCGCTGAGTAACCTGATGGGGCAAACACAGCACACCCTGAGCAGGCCCCGCACGCGGAATGAGTACGAGAGTCTGCTGGTTTCCAACCAGGAAGAGTATGAACGTCTTGCCCGTATGATCGACAACATGTTGTTTCTGGCGCGAACGGAACAACCGAAAACCTCGCTCACTGTCGAGCGCCTGAGTGTGAGCGATTTGGTAGAGCAATTGAGCGAATACTTCGAAGGTATGGCCGAAGATCGGGATCTGCATCTGGTTAACGAGACCATACATGAGGTGCATGCCGATCGTGACCTGTTGCGCCGGGCGCTGGCCAATCTGATTGCCAATGCACTGCGTTATGCCGCCTCCGGCAGTTCCATTGTCATCAGTAGCCATGCGTGTGAGGACTGCGTCGAAATTCGAGTCCATAATCAGGGGCCTGCGATCAACGCTGAACACCTTCCCCATTTGTTTGAGCGCTTCTACCGCTGCGACCCTTCTCGCACAGAAGCCGGTGACTCCGGTGGCCTGGGGCTCGCCATTGTCAGATCAATTACGCTGTTACACGGTGGAAGTGTGGATGTGCAGAGTGACGACACAGGTACGTGCTTTATTATCAGTCTGCCCCACTGAAGATGTTCAGTGAGGCAGCCTGGTGACGTGAAAGACCGTGCTGGACCGCTTGGCGCAATTTCGCGCCTTGGCAGCGATATATAGACGCATATTCACCACAGATCTGGTCAACGCTGTTTCTCAGCGCCGACTTTGAACAGCAGCGCATAAAACAGCGGCAGCACCACCAGGGTCAACGCCGTGGCGAACAGCAGACCAAACATCACGGTGACCGCCATGCTCTTGAAGAACGGATCGACCAGCAGAGGCGCCACGCCAAGAATCGTGGTCAACGCGCCCAGTACCACCGGCCGGGCACGCCCGAGGCAGGCATCGATGATGGCGCCATAGGCCTGCTGCCCTTCGGCAATGCGGCTATCCGCTTCATCCACCAGCACGATCGCGTTTTTCACCATCATCCCGATCAGGCTCAAAAAGCCCAGAATCGCCATGAACTCGAACGGCGTGCGGAACAGAATCAGACCAAAGACCACACCGATGATGGCCAAAGGTGCCGTCATCCAGATCACCAGCGGCTGCCTGAACGCATTGAACATGAACACCACCGCCAGAATCATGGCCGCAAAGCCATAAGGCGCCGACACCGCAATACCGGCATTGGCCTCGCGTGACGAGTCATATTCGCCGTACCATTTCAGCTTGTATCCCGGTGGCAGCGGCATCGACTCCAGCACCGGGCGAATGCCGTTGAACACCTCACTGGTCGCCAGACCGGGGGCCGGGTCCGCCTGCACCATCAGCGTGGGTTCTCGATTCAGGCGGCGAATGATCGCATCCTGCCAGACCAGATCGACCGACTCGATCAACTGCCCCAGAGTCACCGACTGCCTGGCCACCGGACTGAACACTTCGGTGCTCTGAATCACGCTGACCTGATCCCGTTCGGCCGCCGGAGCCCGCACCACCAACGGAATCAGCTCATCCCGTTCACGGTAGACCCCCAGCGTGCGCCCACTGAGGGTCTGCGCCAGAGCAGCATTGACATCGGCACTGGTCAGCCCCAACCGCTGCAGCAGATCCTGACGCCATTTCGGCTGTGCCACCGGCACCTGCTGACGCCAGTCATCCTGAATCGCGATCAAACTCGGATCAGCCTGCATCAACTGCTTGGCCTCTTCAGCGATGCGCCGCAGTACCGCCGGATCAGGCCCGGTAAAGGCCGCTTCAATTTTCTTGCCGACACCTCGACCCAGCATGAACTTCCATACCTTCACCGACGCATCGGGCAGCAGCGCTGTCAGCTCCTGCTGCAGGGTTTCACGCAGCTCGGCAATACGCCCATAGTCATCCACGTTGACCAGCAGCTGCGCAAACGCGGGGTTGCGCTGTTCCGGCGCGTAGGTGAGTATGAAGCGGAGTCCGCCACCGCCGATAAAGCCGGTGGTATGCAGCACACCTTCCTTGGCCGACACGACCTGCTCTGCCCTCGCCAGGGCTTCGGCCGTACGATTGATATCACTCCCCTGGGGCAAGTACAGGTCAACGGCAAACTGGGGGCGCTCGGAATCAGGCATGAAACCCGGCGGTACCAGCCGTGTGGACCAGATAGCCGTAGCCAAAGCCAGCAACAGCATCACCAGCGTCAGGCCGCGGTGGGCCAGTACCCAGTGCAGCAGCCTTTCATAGCCACGTGAAATGCGGCCTCGCGTCTGACCGGCAGTGCCCGCCGGTGCACGCAAAAACTGATGGCAGAGCATGGGGGTTACGGTGATCGCAAACAGCCAGCTCAACAACATGGAATACAGAATGACCCAGAACAGCGAACCGGCATATTCACCCATATCACTGGGAGACAGCCCGATGGCGCTGAAGGCCAGAATCCCGACCAAAGTGCCGCCCAACAGCGGCCAAATGGTACTGCGCACCACAGCAGATACCGCCTGATCACGATCTTCGCCACGCTGCAACCGCACCAGCACACCGTCACTGACCACGATTGCATTATCAACCAGCATCCCCAGCGCGATGATCAGGGCACCCAGCGAGATGCGCTGCATGGCGATGTCATCCAGCAACATTACGATCAGCGTGCCCGCAACAGTCAACAGCAGCACGAAGCCGATGATCAGGCCGACCCTCAACCCCATGAACAACAGCAGCACTACGAATACGATCAGCACCGCCGCTGCCAGGTTGGCAGCAAAGGAGGTTATCGCCGTTTGGACCGATTCCGACTGCAGCGAGATCGGGTGAAGCTCCATCCCCACCGGACGCAGGTTTTCCAGCTCGGCCAGACGCTGACTGACCGCACGTCCCATCTCCACCACATTGCCGCCCTGCACATTGGAGACGCCCAGGCCGATGGCGCGCTGACCATCAAAGGTCATCAGCATACCGGGGGGATCGGCATAGCCGCGGGTCACCTGAGCGATGTCGGACAAGCGCAGAATGGTGTTGCCAGCCCCCAGACCGATCTGCAGATTTTTCAGATCATCGAAGCTGCTCACACTGCGCTCGGGAATCACCGGCACACGCAGTCCGTCTGCCGGTACTTCACCCGCAACCGTAATCAGGTTCTGCTGCTGCAGCACCTGAAAAACCTGCTGCACGCCAAGGCCGAAATGCGCCAGTCTCTCGCGGGAAAACTCGATGAAAATCTGCTCCTGACGCGCCCCCAGCAGGGCGGTACGGGCAACGCCCGGCACCAGCGCCAACTCTTTTGACAGCTGATCGGCATAATTAAACAGTTCGCGGTCAGTGTAACCCTCCGCCGTGATGGCATAGAACTGGGCATACACATCAGCATAGTCATCGTTGACGATGATATTACCGGCACCGGGCGGCAGTGTGCGCTGCGCATCCGCAACCTTGCGGCGCAGCTTGTCCCACACCTGCTGCAGTTCCGCCTGGGTACGGGCAAACTCCATTTTGATCTCGACGCTGACCTCGGAGTGTCCCTGCCTCGAAACCGACTTGATCTTTTTCACCTCCTGCAGCACCTGCACCGCCGCCTCAACCCGATCGGTCACTTCTTCGGCCACTTCCTGTGCGCTGGCACCGGGATAGGAGGTGATCAGTACCGCCTGGCGAATAATGAATTCGGGATCTTCAAAGCGCGGCAGTTTGTCATAGCTCAGGTAGCCACCGAGCAGGATCATGAAGATCACCACCCACAGGCTGGTCCGTTTGGCGACGGAGTACCGGGCAATATCCATCAGCGCGCCTCTCCGTTGGTTTCAAGCGGGCGCACCGGCATGCCGTCTTTCAATCCGCTCAGACCCGCCGTAATGATCTGATCACCGGGCTGCAGCCCCTCGGTCACCATGACTCTGTTGCCCTGCAGGGAGCCAACCGCGACGGGCTGCATTCGGGCCCGGCTGTCCGCATCCAGCTTCCAGACATATTGCTGACCCTGATTATTGGAAATGATGGCCCCAAGCGGAACACTCACCCACAAGCTGTCACTGGTGGCCGCCTCGGAAAAGACCCGTGCCGACATGCCCGGCAGGATGCGTGCATCACCTTTATCGCCCAGTCCCAAAATAACCTGATAGGTCTGCGTTACAGGATCGGCTTCGGTGGAGTAAAACTTCAGGCTTAGAGGAAAGGTTTGATCCAGCCCGGGAATTTCGGCAAACACTTCAGGACTGGTGGATGAGTGCAGAACAACACGGTCAGGCACCTGGATAACAACCTCCAGTTCGTCCAGATTCTGTACAATCAGCACCGGCTGATTGGCACCAACACGACCGAACTCCTCCACCAATTTGCGACCGACAATACCGTCAAAGGGTGCCCTGAGTACTGTTTCTTCCAGCACCAGCTCGGCATTGCGCAACCGGTTGGCCATCAGACTGCGCTGGGTTTCCAGTTTCTCCAGATCGCGTCGGGAGATCGCCTGGCTGCGCTCGAAGATGGCAAGCCCGCGACGATAATCCGCATCCGCGGTGGCGTATTCAGCTCGGGCAGACGACAGTGCGGTTCTGAACTCGCGATCATCCAGCCGCGCCAGTTCATCTCCCTGCTTCACTCTATCCCCTTCGTCGACCAGAACCTTGTCGACCCGACCGGCCACTTTGAACGCCATCTCAGCGCGCTGAGCCGCGCGGACAGTACCGGCAAGATCAAGTCCGGAGATGGACGCCCGCTGCAGCGTCTCGATCTTCGCCGGGCGCACCACCTCTTGCTGCACATTGCTGTCCTGCCCGTCGGCCTGAGGCTCACAGGCCGACAGCAGCAGCGCACCGGCCAGCAGTAACAGAATCGAGTGTAATTTCCCTGACGGCGTACGAAGCGTAGTCATCTGACCCTATCTCCCTGAGTGTTCGGCAATCGCCCAATACAAAGATCATAGCGACAATTGGGTAATAATTGGCACTGGTTATACAAAATTTCAGCATGAGTAGAGCAGATTCGACCACTTGAAGTGATGGTCAGCGGCTCTGCGAACGATATACGGCAATGTAATATCGGCGACAGTCACACTCGTAAACGAAAAAAGCCGCCCAACTCACGAAGGGCGGCAAAACAAGCACACAGCATGAACCAAACAGCAATCAGCGATACAGAATGACCAGATCGTTGATGACCGAGGGTCGGTCATTACCCACAACGTGAATATTGACCTCAAGCGTCAGCGCAGTGCCCTTACGGGACTGCTGCACCGACTTCACCCGCGCCCGGGCGTGGATCTCGGATCCGGCCGGAACGGGCGACGGGAAACGCAGACGGTCAGAGCCGTAATTGACCATGGTCTGGAATCCCGTAATTTCAAACGGCAGCGCAAAGTTCAGGCGCGACTGCAGCACCTGTACCAGCGAGCCATGGGCGATAGTAGTACCGAACGGACTGTCCTTGGCGGCACGTTCCGGATCGGTGTGAATCCAGTAGTTGTCGCCGGACAGCTCGGCAAAGGTGTTGATCAGCGCCTGATCCACCAGCAGGGTGTTGCTCCAGTCGGTGTACTCATCGCTGACCAATGCCTGCAGGGCCACCGGGTTATCCACAGCCACCTGTACCTGCCCCTTGTCGTTGCGCGGCAGGCTGTCCAGCGGATTCACATACGGCAGGCTATCCAGATCTTTTTCCGCCGCAGTGAAGCGCAGCAGGGTATTGCCCTTGGCATCAACCTGATCCAGCACCGGCTTGAGTGCCATGCCAACCTTGATCTCGTCTTCGGCCAGTCCCACCAGTGTGGTGTTGATGCGTACGCCCTGCTCCAGCTCGACCACCGCCAGTGCCTGCGGCATCTCGTCGGCAAACTCCGGCAGCGTCGGGATGCGGGTCAGGGTATAGGTATACAGCGTGCCCTTGCCGGACACCGGCTTCCACTCAAGATCATGGGAAAGACAGTGGGTACAGTGACGGCGCGGGTAGAACACCCAGCCGTTACAGGCGTTACATTGCTGGATACGGATCTCGCCTTCGTTCAGGCCCTGCCAGAAGGGCTTGGAGATCTCGGTCATCTCTGGCATCGGTTTCAGACTCATGACTTACCCCCCCTGCAGAATCAATGCACCCTGTTCACTCATCACGCCGCCGGTTCCGGAGACGAACACCTGATCGCAACGCTTGAGCTGACGTGCATCGGCACGCCCGGCGATCTGGGTGTAGGCTTCGATCACCTGCGAGAAGCCACCGGCACTGCCGGCCTGACCGAAGCTGAGCTGACCGCCGTGGGTGTTCAGCGGGAAGTTGCCCTTGAAGGTCAGGTCGTTCTCCTTGATGAAGCGCATCCCCTCCCCTTTGGGACAGAAGCCGGCATCTTCCAGCGACAGCAGTACGGTGATGGTGTAGCAGTCGTAGATCTGGGCCGCGTCCATATCCTGCGGCTTGACGCCCGCCATCTCGAAGGCGCGCTTGGCCGCAGCCGCCACCGGGGTCACGGTCATATCGTTGGCATAGGACGGTGATTTGAACGACAGGCGCTCGCCAAAGCCCTTCACGAAGGCCGGGCGGTGTTTGGTCTTGGCCGCCAGCTCTTTGGAGGTGACGATCACGGCGGCACCACCGGCCACCGGCATCACGATCTCCAGCACGTGCAGCGGATCGGCCACCATTTTGCTGCCCAGCACATCCTCAACCGTCAGCGGCTTGCCGAAGAACATGGCATCCGGGTTGGACAGTGCATTGGTGCGCTGATCGACACAGATCTTGGCCATCGCCGTCTGATCGTAGCCGTACTGCGCCGCATAACGCTGGGCGATCATGGCGTACCCGGTGTTCTGGCCCATGTGACCGTAAGGCAGGTCGAATTCCGCCTCCGGGGCACCATAGGCGGTGCTGTGGCCACCAAAGCGCATGGCGCGTGCCATCCAGGCCGGATCTTCGCTTGGGCCGAACGGTGCCAGGCGCATCGGAATGACGCAGAGCACCGCTTCACACAGGCCCATCTCGATGGCGGCTGCGGCACGCCATACCATGCCCACCGGTGTACACCCCCCCAGATCGACCACTTCGGCAAAGTTCAGCTCGATGCCGAGGTACTCGGCCGCCATGGCCGGTACGAAGACGGACGCCTCGTGAAACTGGGGCCCGTTGATCACCAGACCGTCCAGATCGCTGGCCTTGAGACCGGCATCTTCCAGTGCCTGGGCCGCCAGATCGGCCACCTGTTCCAGATGGAACATCTGCGGCGCCGTGGCATATTTTTCAGGCTTGTACTGCGCCGCGCCCACTATCGCGGCATCTCCTCTCAATCCCATTGTCATCTCCCGACGCCTTATTGATATTCAAACGGTGGCAGCCCGACCTCGGCCAGTACGTCGGCCGAATAGGGTCTGTAGGTTCCGGTCCGGTCATCGCGCACAAACAGCGGATCGGTACAGTGCTCGGGCGCGTAGCCCTGACGCTGCAGGTCCACCTTGCGCAGCTTGAAGGTGGTGGTCATGTCGGCCGCGGCACTGACCCGCACGAACAGTGGCGCCGCGTAGTTCGGCACCCGTTCAACGGTCAGATCGTAGAACGCCTGCGGATCAAACGACTCGCCTTCCTGCATCACGATCGCGGCCATACCGGCACGGCCTTCATGCTGCGGCACCTGTACGCCGTAGATGTTGATCAGCTCCGCCCCCTTGAAGTCGCCCAGCGCACTGGCCACTTCCTGAGTGGAGACGTTCTCGCTCTTCCAGCGGAAGGTATCACCGACACGGTCGACAAAATAGAAATAGCCATCTTCGTCAAACCGCAGCAGGTCGCCGGAACGCCACCAGCTGTCCCCCTCGCTGAACACGCCGCGCAGAATCTTCTGCTCGGTGGCATCCTTTGAGGTATAGCCCTCGAAACGACCGCCACCGATCTCCGGATGATTGATGATCATCCCGACGCCCTCGCCCACTTCGTTGGGCTCGCAGAGGATACAGAAGCCGTTTTCGTCACGCAGATGAACATCGTTTTCCAGATCGTAACGGATCAGGCGGAAATTGGTCTTGTTCCAGTCCGGTACACGGCCACAGGAGCCGATATGGTTATCTACATTGATCAGGTTGGTGTTGGCTTCGGTGGAGCCCCAGCCTTCATAGATATCCATTTCGCCAAACCGATCGACCCAGCGCTGCCAGGTCTCGGCCGTCAGGCCTGCACCCATCATGCAGCGCAACCTGTGGTTGCCTGCATGGGTATCCTGATTGAGCAGATAGCGGCAGATTTCGCCGATGTACTGGCATACGGTAACACCGTTGCCACTCACATCCTGCCAGAAGCGGCTGACGCTGAACTTGCGCCGCACCACGATGCTGGAGCCTGCCTTCAGTGCGGTTGATGTGACCGAGGTGGCCGCCGCGCCGTGATACAGCGGCAGGCAGCAGTAGAAAACGTCGTCCGGTGTGGCGTCGATGGTCACTTCCATCACATCACCAGAACAAAGCCAGCGCATGTGGCTGTAGATGGCGGCCTTGGGCAGTCCGGTGGTCCCGGAGGTAAAGATCAACAGGGTCGGTGTCTCGGCGGTGATCCCTTCGCGGTAGCGACGATCCACCCGCTCAGATGACGCCTGCTCCAGTGCTGTAACGAACTCACTGCCAATCCCCTGCAGGTCTGCTGCCGTTGCAGGTTTTTCCACATCCGGCAGCAGCCACAGCGGCGTGTTGATCTCGGGGGTTTGGGCGAAATTGTGCGCGCACTCTTCGCCCACGATGGCCGCCTTGGCCTGAGTCGATTCCAGTGCATGCTGCAGTGGTCGGCCATTGATCTGGTTGTTGATAAAGGCCACCACCACACCGATTTTGGTCAAACCAAACCAGGTGGTAAAAAACTCCGGGCGGTTTTCCATTGCCATCGCACAGACATCACCGGGCTTGAGGCCACAGGCCAGCGCAGCGTGCGCAACCTGGTTGGCGCGGGCATCCAGCTCGGCGTAGCTCAGGCGAGTGTCACCGTAGATGATGAATGGATGGTCACCCAACCTGTCGGCCTGCTGCTCGATTCGATCGGCAAGGGTGTAATGATCCAGGGGCTTGATCAGCGCAGCCGCCTGGGAGCGGCGATCCAGCTTGCGCTGGGTTTCCTCGCGCGGGACCGCGGCTGTTGACGGCGCAGATTGGTTGGCTCTCATGCGCATCTTCCTTTTTTGTTATGTTGCGGGCCGCTGCTTCAGCGTACCCGGATTTTCGGCGCGGGTGTATCGCCGCGCATGGTCTGCAGGAACTGGTCTACAGGTGCCGGAGCTGCCACTTCGGGCAGCACATCTTCGGCCGGTCGCCGGCTCCAGAACTGCTGCCAGGACGGGAACAGACCATGAAAGGTGCCCTCGTAGGGTTCACGACCCGGCCAGCGCATTTTCATGTCGCCGATGGGCGGCTTGTTCAGATCGGTGGCGTACCAGTAACACGGCAGGCGACGGCGGAAATACCACTGGCCATCGATGCGTTCGTAGTCATCCCAGTAGAGCATCTGCATGATCACCCACTCGGGACCGGTCTCGTGCTCGTTCTTCGAATACACCACACCGATGGCGTGATCGGCGTCGACGAACTCGATGATGTGCTGTCCGAGGTGATGTGAGGTACCGGTGAACTGATCGCGCAGGGTGGAGTCCACCCAGGCCTTGAGGTATTGACGCCCCACCTTCTCGCGTCCGACGCGGATATCCGATGCAAACAGGTTCACGTGCGCATCCAGATCCCGCATGTCCAGCGACAGTGAATAGCGCCCTGCCAGCTGCCGAATGGCTTCGGTGGACTCAAGGCGATCGATTCGCTGTTCCAGTGTCATCTCAGCCATAACCACCTCAGATGAAGACCATGCCGCCATTGACGGCGATGTTCTGTCCGGTGATGAAGCCGGCATCGTCACTGGCCAGGAAGGACGCCACCTTGGCTACATCATCCGGCTCGGCCATGCGGCCCAGCGGAATGGCACTGATCATTTGCTGCATCCACTCTTCGGGGATGCCCTGCATCATCGGAGTATTGGTCGCACCGGGGACCAGAGTGTTAACGCGGATACCGTTCGGCGCCAGCTCACGCGCAATGCTGCGCGTCAGGCCCATGACACCGGCCTTCGATGCCACGTAATGACTGGGGCCCTCACCGGAAACGGCCGCCGAGCTGGAAACGTTGATGATCGCGCCGCCACCGTTTTCGAGCATCAGGCGTGCGCCTTCGCGACAGCACAGGAAGGTGCCTTTCAGATTGACGCCGATGACGCGATCCCAGTTTTCATCCGGCGTATCGAGAAAGGCATCAACGGAGCCGGTACCGGCGTTGTTGATGACCACATCCAGACGGCCAAAGACTTCCTTGACCTGCTGCATCGCGCCCTTGACGGATTCGCTGTTGGCGATATCACAGGCGATGGCGATCACTTCACCTTCACAGGATGCGGCGGTATCGGCAGCCGCGTCCTGGTTGATATCGATCGCGGCCACTTTGGCACCTTCGGCAGCGAAGCGTTGTACGATCGCCCGCCCCATGCCCTGACCGGCGCCGGTTACGAATACCACCTTGTCTTGATGTTTCATCACACGTCCTCCCGTGCGCCCTTGGGCACATCGCTTTCAGGTTCTTGTTGTGTGATGCATCTTTGACCAGCGGCGCAAGCTGAACATCGTCCATCAAGACTAAGTGGCACCCGCACTGGCGCTGGTCTGAACGGACGATGCAGACAGGAAGGGTCAATTGGAGGATAAGCGAGACCCGATCTGTCCGCGGCACTGTTACAGTGCCGCTCATAATTCATAATAAGGAGAACACAATGGATCATCAGGACCTGCCATTGCCCGTTGGTCAGTACGCCCAACTCGAAAACGGTTTGACGCTGCACTATCTGGACGTGGGCGAAGGCCCTGTCGTGCTCTGGCTGCACGGCAGCGGCCCCGGCGCCAGCGGCTACAGCAACTTCAAGACCAACTATCCGGTATTTGCCGAAGCCGGTTTTCGCAATATCGTGCTGGACCTGCCCGGTTTTGGCCGCTCCAGCAAGCCGGAAGATGTGAATTACGATCTGGCGTTTTTCGTCGAATGTCTGAATCAGTTCCTTCAGGCAACCGGCATCGAGCGTTGTACTCTGCTGGGCAATTCGCTGGGCGGAGCCATTGCCCTCGGGCAGGCACTGGCGCATCCTGCCACGGTTGAGCGTCTGGTCCTGATGGCACCGGGCGGTGTGGAAGAGCGTGAAACCTACTTCCAGATGGAAGGCATCGTGCGCATGGTCGAAGTCTTTGGCCAGGGCCCCATGGGTGTGGAAGAGATGCGTCAAGTGATGCAGCTGCAGCTGTTCGATGCCTCCCAGCTGGATGAAGAACTGCTGAAAGAACGCGCCGCCGTTGCCGTCACTCAGCCGGCCAACCTGTTCTCAACCATGATGGTCCCCAACATGACCGAGCGCCTGGGCGAGCTAACCTGTCCGATTCTGGGCTTCTGGGGCAGCAATGATCGTTTCAACCCGGTCGAGGGCGTGTTCAAGTTCCTCGACAAGGCACCCGAGGCGCGCTTCCTGATGCTGAACCGTTGCGGTCACTGGGTTCAGGTGGAACACACCGACCTGTTCAACCGCACCTGTATCGATTTCCTGCAACAGGGTTGATGCCATGACAGCTGCGACTTCATACTCTGAGCAGACGCGAGGGTGATACCTATGGCCGCTTATCAACATCTTTTCCAACCGGGCAAGATCGGTTCACTTGAGCTGAAAAACCGGATTCTCATGGCCCCGATGGGGTCCAACTTCGCCGAGTCCGATGGACGCTGTGGCGAGCGCATTCAGGCGTTTTACGAAGCCCGCGCCAAGGGCGGTGCCGGGCTGCTGACCATGGGGGTCGGCTCCATAGCCTATCCCGCCGGTACTGCCGAACCCTATCAGGTGGGCATCTCCTCGGATGATTTCATTCCGGGCCTGAAGCAGCTCACCGACCGGGTCCATCGACACGGCGCCAAAATCGCCATCCAGCTGCAGCATGCCGGCAAGACCTCGGTGCGCGATCTGGCCGAAGGCCGTGAGCTGTGGGTGCCTTCCATGCCGCCCACCGCCAACACCGATATGTTCGCCGCCCTCACTCAGTCCGAACTGGGCCGTTTCATCAGCTCCTCCAAGGGACGCGATAAAAAGGGCGTGCGTATTCGGGTGATGGACAAGGCGGACATTCAGCAGATGGTGACCTGGTTCGCCGATGCCGCCGAACGCGCACAAAAAGCGGGCTTTGATGGCGTCGAGATCCACGCCGGTCATACCTACATCATTTCCGGCTTTCTCTCGCCTTACTACAACACGCGCGATGACGAGTACGGCGGCCCGCTGAAGAACCGCGCCCGCCTGCTGCTTGAAGTGATTCATGCCGTGCGTGAGCGTGTCGGCCGTGATTACCCGGTCTGGATGCGTATGGATGCCATCGAGCTGGATCTGCCCGGCGGCATCAGCCTTGAAGATGCCACCCTGACCGCCCGGATGGCACAGGACGCCGGTATCGACCTGATCAGCGTATCGGCCTATGCCAACCTGAGCACCGGTAATGCGTTCACCAAGGCACCGATTCCCCAGGAACGCGCCATGTTCCTCGACTGGGCTGCCCATATTCGCAAACAGGTGGATATTCCCGTTACAGCGGCAGGTCGGCTTGATCCCGATGTGGCCGACAAGGCCGTAGCCGATGGCAAGTGCGACTTTATCGCCATGGGACGCAAGTTGCTGGCCGATCCGGATCTGCCCAACAAGCTGCAGGAAAATCGTGCGGCCGATGTGCGCCCCTGCATTTATTGCTACGCCTGCGTCAGCCAGATTTTCGTCAATGAACGGGTCAAGTGTGCGGTCAATCCGCAGACCGGGCATGAGTCAGAACTGCAGTTGATCGCCAGCGACAGCCCGAAAAAGGTGCTGGTGGTGGGCGGCGGTCCGGCCGGGCTTGAAGCCGCACGCGTCGCTGCCCTGCGCGGTCATCAGGTCACCCTGGTCGAGCGCAGTGGCCGTCTGGGCGGCACCCTGTTCTTTGCCGCGCTGGCCTACCCGGAAAACGGCGCCCTGCTGGATTACCTGATCAAGCAGGTCCGTGATCTGCCGATCGACATCCGCCTCAATACCCACGCGGATGAAGCGCTGGTCAGTGCACTCAAGCCCGACCAGGTCATCGTTGCCGTAGGGGCACGCCGCAATGCACCGGATATCCCCGGCGCCGATCAGAAGCATGTCTGGTCCGGTGACGAACTGCGCAAGCTGATGACCGGTGAAGGGGGCGATATCGCCAAGCGCAAACTCAACGTCACCCAGCGCATGATGATGAAGTCGGGCTCGCTGGTGGGTGTGACCAACAGCACCGAAGCGATGCAGAGCCTGTCCAAACTCTGGATGCCGCTGGGCAAGAACGTCACCATCATCGGCGGTGGACTGGTCGGCCTTGAGCTGGCCGAGTTTCTGGTTGAGCGTGGCCGTAACGTCCATGTACTGGAACCGGGCCCGGACCTGGGTGCTGAACTTTCCATCGTCCGTCGCTGGAAGGTGCTGCACAATCTGGAAAGCCACGATGTGCGCATGGAGAAAAACACCCAGGTCCACACCATCGGCAAAAAGAGCGTCAACTACTCCGATGCCGAGGGCAACTGCCATGAACTGGCAGCAGACTCCGTGGTGCTGGCAGTCGGTGCCGATACCAACAACTGCCTCAGCCGATGCCTTGAAAAGCAGGGTATCGAGGTGGTGAACATCGGAGATGGCGCGGAAGTAGCCTATATCGAAGGCGCGCTCAAGTCCGGAATGAAAGCGGCTATCGAAGCCTGATTGTCAGGCGCTTCGCAAGGGAGTCAACAAGGCTCCCTTCTATCACCCTCTTTTTTTCATGAGTAATACTATTGGTTGCTTGCCTCAAGCCACTGGCGGCCTTTGTCGGTCAGGCGGTATTTCTGCAAGCGACTGTTGGGTTTATCAGGGATAGTCATCTCAATCAGGCCCTCGGCCAGGGCCGGTTTAAGGTGGCGCTCACGGAAGGATTTTCGGTCCGAGAGCCTCAGCGCGTTTTGTATTGCCTCCCGGCTCATCTCGCCCCGTATTGCCGCCAGCAACTCGCCGACTTGGGGGCTGAGTTGAGGGGTTACTTGGGGGGGCAAAGTGGTCAAAGTGTCCTGAATCATCCGCAGCATGAAAGCGATGAACGGAGCGGCATCCGCTTTTTGGGTGCTTTCCCGAATGGCTTGATAATACTCGGCCTGGTGCTCAAAGATCAGGCTTTCCACCGGGATGTCAGCAAACAAAGAGTTCCAGCGGGCAAGAATCAGGCTTTGCCACAAACGCCCCATACGGCCGTTGCCGTCCGCAAAGGGGTGGATGAATTCAAACTCGTAGTGAAAGACCGAACTGGCAATAAGTGGATGGGCATCGGTGGCACTCAGCCAACCAAACAGATCTTTCATCAGATGCGGAACCCGGTCGGCAGGCGGCGCCATGTGAACCACCTGTTCACCGGCCATTACTCCAACGCCACCATGACGATACAACCCCGCTTCATCGATAAGACCGGACATAAGTATCCGGTGCGCTTCCAACAGTTCCTTTTCTGCCTTGGGCTTCCAAGAGTCGAACCGGTCGTACGCAGCAAGAGCATTTTTAACCTCCTGCACCTCGCGGGGTGGAGCAATGACCCGCTTGCCATCAAGAATCGCGGTGATTTGTGCTTCACTCAGGGTATTACCCTCGATGGCCAACGAACCATGGACAGTACGGATACGATTGATACGTCTCAGCCGCAAAGCTTTCGCATGATCGTTGAGCACGGTCAGCCGACCGATAGCCTCGCTGATGGCGGCAACCCGGTTCAGAATCTCCGGGGTAATAGTGTAGGGTGGTTGGTATGTGGATTTCGTCATGCTGTCCTCACAGTAACTGTGCATCACTCCCCATCGATGGGCAGGAGCAGCGCCGATAAAGACTTGGGCCATACCGTAGAGTCTGGTTCGCCCACCCTGAAATAGCTTGCCGGCTCACCGATGATAAAACAGGAATCCAATACTGCAAAACCACGCTTGCACGCCGCTATCACACCCTGAACGTCATCACCAGTCGGCTCAGGCGCTGCTCCAGCTCGGCCATTCCTGCCGTCGTATCGGCCAGAGTGCCGGCATTGTGATCCGCCTTGTCGGCCAGTCCCGCGACCGCTTTCACGCTGACCTCAATCTCGTTGGCCACAGCCGTCTGCTGCTCGGCGGCACCGGCGATCTGGGTGTTCATTTCGCTGATCGTCGCAACCGAAGCGGTGATCTGCTGCAGTGACCGCGTTGCGCCCGCTGCGCGCTCGGTGGTGGCAGCGCTCTGCTCACGGCTGTTACCCATGACCTTGACCGCCTCACGCGAGCCGGCCTGCAGGCGTTCGATCATGCGTTGAATCTCTTCAGTGCTCTGCTGGGTACGGCTGGCCAGGGTGCGGACCTCATCTGCCACCACCGAGAAGCCGCGTCCCTGATCACCGGCACGGGCCGCTTCAATCGCCGCATTCAAAGCCAACAGGTTGGTTTGCTCCGCGATGTCGGAAATGACCGAAACCACGCTGCCGATGGCATCGGCATCCTTGCCAAGGCGCATGATCACATCGGCTGAACGCTCCACGTCCTCGGACAGGTGGGTAATCGAATCGATGGTCTGTGCCACAACGCGATCGCCCTCCCGCGCATCCGTATCCGCCTGACGCGCCGCATCCGCAGCCTGGGTCGCACTGGACGCTACTTCCTGTACTGCCGCCACCATCTCCTGAATGGCGGCAACGGTGCGTGAGGTATCTTCACGCTGTTGACGGCTGTCGGCCTGCGTCTGGCTGACCACTTCGGTCATCGACTCGGTTGAGCGGCTCAAGGACGCTACAGCGCTTTGCACTTCACGTACCAGCTGGTGGATCTTGTCCACAAAACCGTTAAAGCCGCGCGCCACATCACCCACCTCGTCACGGCTTTGAACATCCAGCCGTCGGGTCAGGTCGCCCTCGCCTTCGGCAATATCCAGCAACGCCTGTGCGGTATGCTGCAGGGGTGCCAGCATGCGCCGCGACAGCAGCAGATTGACCGCACTGACCAGCAGCGCCAAGGTAAGCCCCGCGCCCGTAATCCATAACATGGTTTGAGTGATGGTATGCGCGATACTGGCTTCACGCCGTGCCACCTCGGCATCAATGTCATCGATGAAAAAGCCCGTGGCGATTACCCAGCCCCAGACTTCGATTTCGCGGGCATAGGTCAGCCGTGGCGAGGGTTCGGCCCCGGCCTCTCGGGGCCAGCGAAACTGCACAAAACCGCCCCCGTCCATCGCTGTGTCGATAATCTCACGAACAAACGGCTTGCCGTCGGGATCGGTGAGATCCAGCACCGATTTGCCGATCATGTCGGCGTTGCCGGAGTGAAAGACGATATTGCCATCCAGGTCATAGCCATAGATGAAGCCGCTTTCGCCAAAGGTCATACCGTTCAGAACCTCTGTGGCCTGAGCGATTTTCTCCTCGTAACGCATATCCAGCCGGTGCTGCAAAGGACGAACGGCACCCATCGCCATATCAATATAACTCTGCAGTTCCTGCTGACGAGCGGTAAGCATCTCGGAGCGAATCGTGGAGACCTCTTCCTGCTCCAGACGCTTCAGCTGCCACTGCACCACCAGCATCACGGCCAGCACCACAATGATCATGGGCACGATGGAGATGGAGAGAAATTTTGTTCTTATTTTCATGAGGGTCCCTCAAAAACACTATCTGAGGCCTGCACACTTGATGGCGATGATCGTGTGGGCGCGTTGTCTTCAGGTGTAAAGGAAAGGTGGTTGGTTCAGTCACCAATACTGGACTGACAGGCAGGGAGCGGACGCTCCCTGCCGACAGGATCAGGCCACCTCAAGCAGAGGGGCGGCCCGATTGAGGTGATAATCGGCATCACCCAGCAGCGCCTGCAGCACGCGAATGCGCTTGAAGTAGAGGCCCACGTCCAGCTCATCGGTGACACCGATGCCGCCATGCATCTGCACTGCTTCACCGCTCACTTTGTCCGCCATCTGGCCGACCTTCCACTTGGCCAGGCTGACCAGCTGACTGGCCTGAGCATCACCGGTATCCAGTGCCTCCAGCGCCGCCATCAGGCTGGAGCGAGCCAGCTCAATATCCACGTGCATCCAGGCGGCGCGGTGCTGCAGCGCCTGGAACGAGCCGATGGGCACATCGAACTGCACACGGGTACGCAGGTAGTCCAGTGTGGTCTGGAACAGGCTTTCACAGGCGCCCTGCAGCTCGGCGGCGATGCAGGCACGGCCACGGTCCAGTGCACGAATCAGCACCACAGACCCCTGATCCAGCTCACCGATCAGCGCATCCGGAGCGAGTTGTACCTTATCCAGCCCCAGACGCGCGGTGTTGCGTGAGTCGATCAGGTTCTGGCGTGTGAGAGTTACGCCCTCGGCACCCGCCGGAACGATAAACAGACTGATGGCGTTCGCCGCATCACCGGTCCGGGCGGCGACAATCCAGCCATCGGCTCCCAAACCGTCGACGACCAGCACCTTTTGGCCGTTCAGCTCGAAGCCGTTGTCATTACGACTGGCAGACAGTGAGATCTGTTCCGGGTTGTGACGCGCACCCTCGTCCACCGCCAGCGCAAGACGCTTGCTGCCGCTCATCAGCTCACCCAGCCAGCTTTCCTGCTGGGCTTCACTGCCACCCAATTCCAGCACCGAACCACAGAGCACGATGGAGGACAGCAGCGGGGAGGCGCTCAGATGGCGGCCGGCAGACTCAAATACAGTGCCCATGCCGGTATAACCAAACTCCAGACCGCCCAGGCTTTCCGGGAAAGGAATGGCAGTCCAGCCCAGCTCGGTCATCTCCTGCCAAAGCGCCGGTTCAAAGCCCAGCTCGTCACCGCGATCACGCAGCGCACGCAGGGCCGAAACCGGACTGCGCTCAGCAAAGAATTCCTGCGCCGTATCCAGCAGCATGCGCTGCTCTTCGTTATAAATCAGGCTCATTTGGCGCCTCCTTTGGGAGCATCGGGCAGATCCAGTACGCGCTTGGCGATCACGTTCAGCTGCACTTCGGATGAACCACCGGCAATGGTCTGGGTATAGCTGAGCAGCCATGCCTTGCTGATCGCCAGTTCCTGTTCACTGAACTCGTCACCGTCCCAGCCCAGCGCGCGATAGCCCATGGCATCGACCAGCAGCTCGAACTTCTGCTTTTCCTGCTCGCTGTGGACCAGTTTCATGATCGCGGCGATACCGCTCACGTCCTGCCCGGCACGCGCCTGCTGGCCCATACGCTGTACGGTCAGGTTAAATGCGTGCTCGTCCAACGCACAGGCCTGGGCTCTCGCACGCAGGGCGATGTCAGACGGACTGTCACTGTCGGATTGAGGCAGGTAGTCACCCATAATGCTCATCAGATCGAAGTGGGTCGGCAAACTGAATTCGCCGAACTTGGACATGGCACTGCGCTCATGCTGCAGCAGACGCTTGGCCAGAGTCCAGCCGCCGTTCAGCGGGCCGATCAGGTTTTCTTTCGGTACCTTCACGTTGTCGAAGAAGACTTCACAGAAGGTGGACTTGCCACTGATCAGATCGATCGGGCGCGCATCAACGCCCTCGGCGTGCATGTCCAGCACTACCAGACTGATCCCTTCCTGCTTCTTGGCACTGCTGTTGTCGGTGCGCACCAGACAATACATCCAGTCGGACTTGTCGCCGTAGGAGGTCCAGATCTTGCTGCCGTTGACGAGATAGTGATCACCGGCATCCACCGCCGAGGTACGAATATTGGCCAGATCGGAACCGGCGTTGGGCTCGCTGAACCCCTGACACCAGCGCACTTCGCCACGGGTCATCGGGGTCAGCAGGCGCTTTTTCTGCTCTTCGGTGCCGAACTCCAGCAGTACCGGACCCAGCATCCAGATGCCGAGGTTAATCTGCGGCGGACGACACTTGAGCCGTTTCAGCTCCTGCTGCAGGACCGCATCCTGTTCCGGTGTCAGACCGCCACCGCCATAGGCTTCGGGCCAGTCCGGGCAGAACCAGTTTTTGTCGCGCATGCGCTCGAACCAGAGACGCTGGTCTTCACTGCCGAACTCCACTTGGGAGCCGCCCCAGACCAGATCACCACTGGCCGCTGCACCGCGAAGCGACTCGGGGCAGTTGGCCTCAAGCCAGGCGCGGGTTTCTGCACGAAAAGTATCAATTGCACTCATTATTGTTCTCTCCTCGTGCCGGCTTAGCGGCCACGCTGCATGCCGAGACCAAACTGGGCAATCAGCTCGCGCTGGATCTCATTGGTGCCGCCACCAAATGTCAGGGTGACGGAAGCACGCACTTCATACTCCAGTTCACCCATCAGCAGTGACGCCGCAGAACCTTCCCGGATCATACCGTTGGCACCCACGATATCGACCAGTCGGCGCAGAATTTCAACCGCAGACTCAGAGCCATACACCTTGGTGGTAGAGGCCAGCGCCACATCCATCTGACCGGCTTCAAGGTCAGCCGCGATACGGAAGTTGATCAGCCGCATCGCTTCAAGGCGTGAATAACACTCGGCCAGCGCAGAACGTACCCATGCCTGATCCATGGCACAGCAACCATTTTCATCCCGGCGCTTGGCCCAAAGATAAACGCGGCGGAACAACCCGACCACTTTATCTGACCAGGACCCCAACCCCAGACGCTCATGGTTCAACTGAGAAGTGATCAGCTTCCAGCCGCCGTTCAGTTCGCCGACCAGCATCTCTTTCGGCACCCTGACGTTATCGTAGTAGGTCGCCGCCGTCGGGTTGGAGCAGGTCGGAATCACGGTATGCGAGAAGCCCTCAGTGGTGGTGTCCACGATCATGATCGAGATGCCCTTGTGACGGGGCAGTTCCGGATCGGTACGAGCCGCCAGCCAGACGAAGTCGGCAGACTCGGCCCCCGAGGTCCACAGCTTGTTGCCGTTGACGACAAAGTGGTCGTCCTCGACACGGGCGTGGGTTTTCAGCACCGCCAGATCGGAGCCGGCATCCGGTTCGGAATAACCGATGGAGAAATTGATTTCGCCTTGCGCGATGCCCGGCAGAAATTTTTCCTTCTGCAGTTCGGTACCGAACTCCATCAACGCAGGGCCAACCGTGCTGATGGTCACAAACGGCAGTGGCGCACCGACAATATTGGCTTCTTCAAAGAAGATCAACTGTTCGGTGGCGGCGTAGCCCTGGCCACCGTGCTCTTTCGGCCAGCCTACGGCCAGCCAGCCATCCTTGCCCATCTGGCGGATGGTGTCGCGGAACTCGTCACCGCCTTCCTTGCCGCGCAGGGAACTGCGCAGCTCCGGCGTCATCAGGTTGGTGAAGTAATCACGAATTTTCAGTCGCAGCGCATGCTGCTCGGCTGTCAGATCGACAAACATGTGACCTCCTTAGCTTGCGCTCAAAATCAGACCGCTGGTCGGCACGCCGGTACCGGCGGTAACCAGCACGTTTTCCACGTCATCCACCTGGTTGACCGAACTGCCGCGTACCTGACGCACGCCCTCGGCCACCCCGTTCATGCCATGGATGTAGGCCTCACCCAGCTGGCCGCCGTGGGTATTGATCGGCAGCTTGCCGCCACGGGCATGATGGCCGGCGCGGATGAAGTCCTTGGCCTCGCCTCGCTTGGCGAAACCGAACTCTTCCAGCTGCGGCAATACAAACGGGGTGAAGTGGTCGTAGATCACCGCGGTCTGGATGTCATCCGGCGTCAGGCCGGACTGACGGTACAGCTCACGTGCGACGACACCCATCTCCGGCAGTCCGGTGATGTCTTCACGGTAGTAGGAGGTCATGATCTGCTGACCATCGGCAATGCCCTGGGAACCGGCCTTGATCATCACCGGCTTCTGCTTGAGGTCCCTGGCGCGGTCGGCGCTGGTGATCACCATCGCTACGGCACCGTCGGACTCCTGACAGCAGTCGAGCAGGTGCAGCGGTTCACAGATCCAGCGCGAGTTCTGATGGTCTTCCAGCGTGATCGGCTTCTCGTAGAAGAAGGCATTCGGGTTGGTGGCCGCGAAATCGCGTACCGCCACCGCTACACGACCGAAGTCTTCAGAGGTCGCCCCGTAGGTGTGCATGTAGCGCTGGGCAAACATGCCGACCCAGGCCGCCGGGGTATGGAAACCGTGCGGCATGTACCAGCCGTAGTTCACGTTCTCGAAGATCGGGGTATCGGCAAAGCCGTAGCTGCCGGTACCGAAGCGGTACCAGGAGCGCTCGTTCATGGCACGATAGACCACCACAGTCTTGGCCACGCCTGTGGCAACGGCCATGGCCGCGTGCATGATCGGCGCACAGGCGGCGCCGCCACCGTGCGGAATCTGGGAGAAGAACTTCACGTCCTTGCAGCCCAGCAGGCGGGCAATTTCATACTCCGGCACCTTGTCCACGGAGTAGCTGCTGAAACCGTCCACTTCGGACGGATCAATACCGGCATCTTCCAGTGCGGCCAGGGTCGCTTCCATCGCCAGACGCAGTTCGGTACGGCCGGAGTTCTTGGAAAACTCGGTGGCGCCAAGGCCAACGATCGCGGCCTTGTTGCTGATGTTATCGTTCATTCTTGTCTCCTCCGGCTCAGGGCAGCGTGACCGCTACCGTGCCTGTGACGTGGTTGCCCATGGAATTTTTGCCCTTGAGCGTCACTTCCACACTGCGGCTGTCGGTCTCAACAGCGGTTATTTCGCCCTGGAACTTCATGCTGTCGCCCGGGTAGTTCGGCGCGCCCAAACGGATCTTCAGGTCCTGGAAGCGGGCCTCTGGGCCACACCACTGCTCGACAAAGCGCTGCACCAGACCGCTGGTGGTCAGGATATTCATGAACACATGCGGCGAGCCCAGCTCCTGAGCCGCATCCTTGTCGTGATGACCCGGAAAGTAGTCCCGGGTTGCGATGGCACCACCGGTGATCAGCGCCACGGTGATGGGAATCTCCAGCGGCGGCAACTGATCACCGAGGCTGACATCTTCAAATCGCATTGTTTTCTTCGAGGTCATATTTCCATCCCAAGGTATCGTGAGTTGCCAACCAGTCACCGAGACGCTCAAGCGTGGCCCGGCTGCCGCCCAGACCCAGACTCAGGGCGCGGCTCCAGTAGAGAAAACGGTGAATCGGATAGGTCAGATCGACGCCGATACCGCCATGTACATGCTGAGCGGTGTGGCCGATCTTGTGTCCGGCCTCGCAGGCCAGCCAGGCGGTGGCCATTGCCTCGGACGGTGCCGGCAGACCCGCATCGATGCGATAGCACAGCTGCCAAAGAGCGGATCTGAGGGTTTCAAGCGCCACCTTGCAGTCAGCCATGCTCATCTGCACGGCCTGGAACTGGCCAATGGTGCGACCGAACTGAACACGCTCGTTGACGTACTCCACGGTACGGCGGATCTGCTCGTCGCTGACACCCAACTGCAGTGCGGCCTGAGCGGCGATGGCACGGGTTTCCAGCCAGTCCGTTGCAGCCAGAGGCAACACCGCTGCGGCAGACAACTTGACGTTATCGCACCGAATATCGGCCACGCTCTCGCCCTGAGTCAGCACGCCGGCTACCCGATCAACGCCGGCCGTATCGAATTCAACACAGACCACGCGAGCGCCCTCGGCGGTATCCACCAGCACCAGTGCAGCG
Organism: Marinobacterium sp. MBR-109; assembly: GCF_040547565.1. Classification (NCBI taxonomy): domain Bacteria; kingdom Pseudomonadati; phylum Pseudomonadota; class Gammaproteobacteria; order Oceanospirillales; family Oceanospirillaceae; genus Marinobacterium; species Marinobacterium sp. MBR-109. The sequence goes on along the minus strand of NZ_JBEPPZ010000007.1, from coordinate 23,431 downwards.
GCGGCCTCCCCGGTACCCGAGACAGCATGAGCAGTACCGTTCAACACCCAGCCGCCATCGACCTGTTCCGCTTTCAGCGCCAAACCGGTGGCACGGCTGCGATCACCGGCACTCAGGGTCAGCACCTTCTCGGCACCGGCGGCGGCTTCCAGCAGACCCGCGAACTCATCGGCGGCAAACTGGGCCAGCGTGGCGGCCGCAACCTGATGACGCCAGAGCGGCACCAGTCCAAGACCACGCCCCTGAGCTTCCAGCACCAGCATCAGCTCGCTCATGCCCAAACCACTGCCACCCGCGTCTTCCGGGATGTACAGGGAGTGCAGGCCGGTTTCGACACAGGTCTGCCAGAGGTCTTGCATGATAGTGGCATCGCTTTCATCGAAGTCGCGCATGCGCTCGTCGGTGCAGAAATCGGTGAAAAGGCCTCCCGCCATTTCGGCGATGGCGCGCTGATCTTCAGTCAGTGTAAAGTCCATACATTCTCCTCAGGCGGTTGCCGGCCGGAACAGCGGCAGCGTGAGTTCATCGTCAAAGGTCTGGAACTCGACCTCCACGCGCTGACCGATCTCAAGGTCTGCCGGGTTAGCGCCGACCAGACCGGCCGGAATGCGAACGCCTTCATCCAGCTGAATCAGGCCGATCGGGTTGGGGTAATCAAACGGCGGCACTTCCGGGTAATGCATCACGACGAACGAGTACAGTTCGCCCTTGCCTGCACTGAGCTGGTAATCCAACTCGAAACTCTGGCAGTGACTGCACACCGGCGCAGGCGGATGCTGCAGCCTGTTGCAGCTCTTGCAGTGCTGGATGCGCAGCTCACCTGCTTCACAGCCTTCCCAGAAGAAACGGGTGTCATCACTGATACCCGGCTTGGGACGCTTGATCTTGGGTACAGCGGACTCGTTCTTTTCAACCGGTTTGGGCTGCTGCGCCGGCTTGAACTTGATCACGCGGAACAGCAACTCACCCACTTTCTCGTCGCCTTCCGGCTTTTCGGAGAAGAAGGACATCACTTGCGTCACGAAGAATCCGGTGCCCAGCGCCGTGGCTTTCTCTTCACTGACTTCCTTGATCAGCGTGGTGTAGTAGAGCTTTTCGCCCATGCGCACGTAGCGGTCAAAGGTCAGCTCCGAGTTCACCGCCACCACTGCCGGATAGCCCTGGGCTTCGATCAGGCCCAGTACTTCATAGGGGTTTTCATCGGTCGAGCCCGGCGGGTAGTTGTTCATGTGCAGCCCCTCCAGGCACCAGGCCTGCAGCATCGCCGGGGGCGCTACGATTTCACCAAACTCGGTGGTCGCGGCATAGTCAGGGTCGGTATAGAGCGGGTTATTCACCCCCATGACCTCGCACCATTGCCGAACCATCGCCGGGTTCACTTCGTCCCATGCATAGATGCGGCCATATTCCCGCCCCACCATGGAACGTACTTCCGATAACCATTCGTAATCAGCCAAGATACGTCTCCTTTACGATATGGGGCCACCCGTCGCGGGCGGCGCCGGGTTGTTTCAGTTACTGGCCTTGCCGGCCTGAAGAAATGCGGGTTTCTCGCCACCGCCGTTGAGCAGCAGATTGCTGCCGCTGGTGTAGGAGGCGATGGAAGAGGCCATATAAAGACAGGCATTGCCAATATCGTCCGGCGTCGCAAGACGACCGGCCGGAATAGTGGCCGCTACCGCCGCGATGCCAGCTTCGTCACCGTAGTGCAGGTGAGACTGTTCGGTCTGTACCAGCCCCGGACTGACCGCCGACACGCGCACTTTGGGCGCCCATTCCACCGCCAGCGAGGATGCCAGCGAGAGAATCCCCGCCTTGGCGGCACCGTAAGCGGCAGTGCCAGGTGAAGCACGCAGTGCACTGATGCTGCCAATAAAAATGATGTTGCCGCCCTGCTCCTGCTGCTGCATCTGACGATTGGCGAGCTGTGCCAGGTTCAGGGGCGCAATCAGGTTCAGACGCAAAATGCCTTCATGGAAGCGAGGTGACACATCCGCTGCCAGCGCATGGGGTGCACCACCCGCGTTGTTGATCAGCACGTCCAGACGGCCATATTCGTTGGCAATGGCCTGCACCAGCGCGTCTGACGCTTCGTAATCGCGCACATCCAGCGGCATGAACACGGACTCACGGCCGTTTTCAGTTGGCAATTGTTCGGGAGCGTTGCGACCACATACAATGACCGTGGCACCCGCTGCTAGAAACGAACGCGCAATACCGGCACCAATCCCCTTGGTTCCGCCGGTTACCAGGACCACCTGGCCGCTGTAATCAAAGTGTGCTGACTGCGTCATAAACGCCTCCTTATTCTTCTTGATGCTTGCAGTCTAATAAGGGGCTCGATCTTCACTCTTCGTCTGAACGGACGATGTTTATCTGGCGCCAGCTGACAGAATCGCCGTCAATATCCAATCTCAGTGAGGCGATGGCTGTGACTGATCAACAATCTCCCGAAGACACACTGCTGCTGGAGCACCCGGAACCGGGTATTGCCGTGCTGCGCCTGAACCGCCCGCACGCCACCAACGCCCTGAGTCTGGAACTGCAACAGCAACTCAACCGCCGATTCACTGAGCTGGCCGCTGACGACAGTATTCGCTGCATTGTGTTAACGGGTGGGGAGAAAGTGTTTGCCGCCGGAGGCGACATCACCGGCCTGATCGATGCCGATCCCATCGAAATCTACAAGCGTCATACCGAACGGGTCTGGGCTCCGATTCAGCACTGCCCCAAACCGATCGTGGCGGCCATTTGCGGCTATGCCTTTGGCGGTGGCTGTGAATTGGCGATGCATGCCGACATTCTGATCGCCGGTGAAGGCGCCAGCTTCTGCCAGCCCGAAATTCGTATCGGCATCATGCCGGGCATCGGCGGCACCCAGCGACTGGTACGTGCCGTCGGCAAGGCCAAGGCGATGAGCATGGCACTGACCGGCCGTCCGATCAGCGCACATGAAGCCTGGGTGAGCGGTCTGGTGAGTGAAGTGTGCCCGGACGATCAGGTGATGGACACTGCACTCAAAACCGCACGCAGCATCGCACGCATGCCGCCGCTGGCGGTTGAGCAGATCAAGGAGTGCATTCTGCACGGCATGGATGCGTCACTGGAAAGCGCTCTGTCACTGGAGCGAAAGGCCAACGCCATGTTGTTCGCTTCACGGGATCAGCAGGAAGGGATGCAGGCGTTTCTGGAGAAACGTCACCCGAACTTTACCGGTGAATAAACCCGCCAGGATGCACCGTAGTAGCAACACTGCACGCGTTACCACCAATAAAATCAATAAGGAGACGTGACATATGGAACCGCTGTTTTCACTGAGGGGCAAAAACGCTCTGGTTACCGGTGCCGGTCGTGGTATGGGGTTAGGCGTTGCCCGCGCGTTGGCCCGTCAGGGTGCCCGCGTGGCGATCAACGATTTCTACCAGGATCGTGCCGATGCCGCCGCCGAGCAGCTGCGCAGCGAAGGCTTCGATGTGATCGGTGTCGCCGCTGACATTACCGATCCGGCCCAGCTGAAACAGATGGTTACCGCCGTCAACCAAGCCTTTGGCAGCGTAGACATTTTTGTTGCCAACGCCGGTGTTCCCACTGGTGGCATGGGCTATGGCAAGTTTCTGGAGTCCGATCCGGCTCAGTGGCAGCAGTTTCTGGACCTGAACCTGAATGCCCTGCTGCATGCCGCTCAGGCCGTTATGCCCGGCATGCTGGAACGCGCCTGGGGCCGCTTTATCTGCATCACATCTGAATCCTGGCGCGCCGGGGTGCCCATGGGCATCGCCGCCTACGCCGCGTCGAAAGCAGGTGCCGTTGGCTTTATCCGCCAGTTGGCCGCTGAAACCGGTCGCCAGGGCGTCACGGTTAATGGCCTCTCCCTTGGCACCATGAACAACTGGGAAGGTTCGGAAAAGATTGCCGCCAAAAGCTGCATGGTTCCCCGCGCCGGATCGCCTGAAGACGTGGGTGCCGGGGTTGCTTACCTGGCATCGACCGAAGCCAGCTGGGTAACCGGTCAGATCTATCCTCTGAATGGCGGCAGCCTTACCGCCTGATTGTTATTCCTGTCGAGCACTCTCACCATCTCGCATGGTCTTGGCTCCCGGTGGTCGCACAACCCCGGGGGTCTTTTTTATATAAGTTCCGCACTGGCAATCTGCTGATTCAGCGCAATATCATTAGGTGGATTCTCAATGCAGCGGGTGCCACCCGGATGGTAGATGTAGGGCACACAGCCGTTGCAGTGGGTGCAGCCGCTCTTGTTGACGATACCCTGCTGAAACTTGCGCACCAGCTCCGGGTCGTGCAGCAGCGGACGCGCCATCACCACGGCTTCAAAGCCTTCAGTCATCGCCTTTTCCACATCGTCCATGGATGAAACGCCACCCAGATAGCCCAGCGGAATATCCAGTGCCGCGCGAATCTTGCGGGAATAGTCGAGGAAATACATGGGGCGGAACTTCACCTGAGGTACGCCCTTCTGTGACAACTTGATCATGGTGAGCGTGAGTTTCTGATCGGCCAGCACCTTGCTCATCTCGTCCAGATTCATATTGCTGCCGAACATGAACCAGCCGGATTCGATATTGCGCCCGCCAGAAAGCACCAACATATCGGCACCCGCGGCCTGCAGGATACGTCCGGTAACGATGGCATCTTCAACGCTGGATCCACGGCGAACGCCGTCGGCCACATTGATCTTGGCGAGAATGGCCAGATCCTGTCCAACCGCATCTTTTACCGCCTTGAGTACACGGGCGGGAAAACGCGCCCGATTTTCGGGACTGCCGCCATATTCATCCTTGCGCTTATTGGACAGGGGCGAGATGAACTGGTTGAGCAGGTAGCCGTGGCCCATATGCAGCTCCACCGCATCAAAACCGGCGTCACGACAGATTCTGGCAGCGGCGGCAAACTCGTCGACCACCTGAGCCATATCCTGCTCTTTCATCGCCCGCTGCAGAAAATTGCCGCATAGCAGTCCCGCCTTGTTAATCCCGGACGAGGCACTGATGGTGCGCCCCTTGACCTTGATGGAGGTGACAAAGGAGCCACCATGGGTGAGCTGCATGGAGATTTTGCCGCCTTCGGCATGAACCGCATCGGTCAGCACCTTGAGATCGGGTATGATCTCCTCGCGCAGCCAGATCTGATTCGGCAACGTTCGCCCACGTTCGGATACGGCGCCGTAGGCAACGGTGGTCAGCGCAACCCCGCCCCGGGCCATGTCACGGTGATGCTTGACCATGGCTCGGGTCGGCGTACCGTTCAGGCTCATTGCCTCATTGGCACCGGCCCGGACAAACCGGTTGCGAAGAGTAATCGGCCCCAGCTGGAAGGGTGTGAATGCCTGCTGTCGATGATCGGACATGAACGTCTCCTGCTTAACGCCACTTGGGCTCGCGCGGCATTTCCAGCCCGCGTTCGGCGATGATATTGCGCTGAATCTGGTTGCTGCCACCGTAGATCGTGTCCGAGCGTACAAACAGGAACAGCGACTGCAGTCGTGTCAATTCGTAGGGTGCCGCTTCCAGTAACTGCCCCATCTGACCGCACACATCGATCGCCAGCTCACCCAGACTTCGGTGCCAGGTGGACCAGAACAGTTTGTAGATCAAACCTTCCCGCTGCAGGCTGCCGTCGCTGCCGCTCTGACCGGAGAGCATCCGCAGGCTGTTGTAGCGCATGATTTTCAGCTCGGCGTGGGCCTTGGCGATGCGCTGGCGAATCACCGGGTCGCGATCCTTGCCGTTTTCTTTGGCCACACGGATCACTTCGTCCAGCTCATTCTGGAACTGCATCTGTTGGCCCAACGTCGAAACGCCCCGCTCAAAGCCCAGCAGCCCCATGGCCACCTTCCAGCCGTCACCGGGCTCTCCGACAATATCACCGGCATCACAAACGGCATCGTCGAAGAACACTTCGTTGAACTCGGAGGTGCCGGTAATCTGCTCGATGGGACGCACTTCAACACCCGGCTGATCCATCTTCACCAGAAAGAACCCCAACCCCTTGTGCGCCACCGAGTCGGGATCGGTACGTGCGATCACGAAGCAGTAGTCGGACTCGTGCGCCAGTGAGGTCCAGACCTTCTGGCCTTTGATCACCCACTGATTGCGCTCGGCATCGAAGCGGGCCCTGGTCTTCACATTGGCCAGGTCGGAACCGGCACTCGGCTCGGAATAGCCCTGACACCAGAGCTCGGTCCCGCTCAGAATACCGGGCAGGTATTTGGCCTGCTGTTCAGGGGTGCCGAAGGCAATAATGGTGGGACCGGCCAGCCCCTCGCCAATATGCCCCACACGGCCCGGTGCCCCGGCGCGGGCGTATTCTTCAAAGAAGATCACCTGCTGCTCAATGCTGCAGCCACGACCACCGTGTTGCTGTGGCCAGCCAACGCAGGTCCAGCCACCTTCGGCCAGCTTCTGCTCCCAGCGCTTGCGCTCTTCAGGGAAGCTGTGTTCGTCACCAGGCCCACCACGGAATTTCAGTTTTGCAAACGCGCCGGTCAGATTGGCGGCCAGCCAGTCAGCCACTTCGGTGCGGAAGCGTTCGTCTTCGGCGCTGAAGCTGAGTTTCATGCGGCAGCTCCTTTTGTTTGGTTGGAATGGGCGGACTGATCGTTATCCAGCAACAGGCCGGCGAGGGATTCGAGGTGTTCGCTGGCAGCGCCCAGCATCAGCTCGCTGGCCTTGGCACGTTTGAAGTAGAGGTGCACATCATACTCCCAGGTAAAACCGACCCCGCCGTGCATCTGCAGGGCTTCACCGGCATTACGGAAACAGGCATCCGAGCAGTAGGACTTGGCAATCGCCGCCGCTTCCGGCAGCTCGGCTGCAAGTTCGCCTCCCTGCCAGGCTTCATCGGCAATACAGGCGGCGTAATAACAGGCGGAACGGGCTACTTCGGTGCGCAGCATCATATCGGCGGCCTTATGTTTGATCGCCTGAAAGCTGGCGATGGGGCGGCCGAACTGCTCACGCTCATTGGTATACTGCACTGCAAGATCCTGCACCTGCTGGGCTGCACCCACCTGCTCGGCAGCCAGGGCAACCGTTGCCAGTTGCAACACCTGCTCCAGCACGGCACCGGCCTGACCCGCCTCGCCCAAACATGCGTCAACAGACAGCTCCAGTCGATCCAGCTGGATGCGCCCCAGATGACGCGTCTGGTCCAGTGTCGGAGTCCAGTAACGCTTGATACCTTCGGCAGCAGCGTCCACAACAAACAGGCTGATGCCTTCACGTCCGATCGAGCCAGGCGTGCGCCCAGCCAGAACCAGAATCTCGGCGCTGTGACCATCAACCACCAACTGATAATCACCTGATAGACAGTAACCCTGTTCGTTCGCCTGAAAGGTTGCGGTAACGGCATCACAGCCGGGAGCTTCCTGTCCGATCCAGCCCAGTGTTGCGGTCGCGCCACCGAGAATACGTTCCAGCCAGGGACTGGCCTGCTCCTCGGCAGCCGCCAGTTGCAAAGCCGGAACGGTCTGACACACGGTGGAGAAATAGGGTGCGCACACCAGATGACGTCCCATCTGCTCCATGACCGCGATCAGTTCCACATAGCCCAGTCCCATGCCGCCGAGGGATTCGGGAAGGGTGATCGCCTGCAGGTAAAGGTCTTCGCAGATCTGTCGCCAGAGCGACAGGTCATAACCACGCTCGGTGGCCATCGCCTCTCGCACGGCTGCGGAGGTAGAGCGGTCGGCGAAAAAGCCGGCGGCCGTTTCGCGGATCATCTGCTGTTCTTCAGTAAAGCGGAACTCCATGGTTCGTCGCTCCCTGTTGGTTGGAATGGGGGTTGAAAAGCAGGCACCCAATGGGTGCCCGCCTGAGGGTCAGAGACCTGCGCGACGAGCCGCTTGTGGTCCGAAGTCCCGATCAGTCAAAGTGCCACGATTGAGCGTGTAGGCCTTTGGCTGCTCGTTAACCAGGTTGAATGCCAGATAGCTCCCAGCCTGCAGATCGTGGTAAAAACCAACGCCTGCCTGCCAGGTCTGAGCCTCATAGGCGTAGAAGTAGTTCACCATTGATGTGCGCCACAGGCCGCCACGGGCATCGTAGTTATCGGCCATCACCATGAACCAGGTATCGGCATCGATATACATGTGACGCTTGCCGTAGATATGGCGATAGTCGCCCTTAAGGTTGGCTTCCAGTACCCAGACGCGCTGCAGCTCGTATCGCATGTGCTCGGGGTTGGCATGGCCAGGAGTCAACAGATCACTGTACTTGATCTCGTTGGAGTGCAGACGGTAGGCGTTGTACGGAATGTACATCTCCTGCTGACCGACAATCTTCCAGTCATACCGCTTGGGGGAGCCGTTGAAAATACGCACCTCGTCCACGGTAATGGAGCCCCCGGTACCGGGGAACGACATGTCAAAGCCGTATTCCGGTGATTGGCGCACGCGACGGGTACCCGGGTCATAACGCCAGCTCTGGCGCGGCTGTTTGGTATGGTTCCAGAACTCCATACCGGTATTGATCTCGCCACGGTCACGTTCGGGCAGAATGGTCTCGTTCAGATAGAAAGAGGACTGCCCTTCAGTCGGACCGCTGGTATCCGGTTTCAGGTGCGGTGCCAGGTTGCGTGATTTGACCCGTCCCCAGTTGATATTGCCGTTTTCAAGCACGTATGCATTATCGGATATCAACTCCTCGGTCCAGGGGCGGTAGGTAAAGATGGACGAAGTCCACAGCAGCTCCAGACCGGTTTTCGGGAAGGGGAACAGAATGCCCCCTGTTGTTGCCTCGACACCTTCTCCCTCATCCACCAACTTGGCGTTCTGCGCATTCTGGCGGGTCACGTCACAAACGCTGTCAGGGAAACGAAAATCGCGGCGTGATTCATAGATAGGCATCTGGAAGCTGTTCGGATACTTCTCAAACAGCGCCTTTTGACCGGCCGAGAGCCTGTCAGCATACTGATCCATGTTCTGGGCCGTAATCACAAACAGCGGCGTGTCCTGTGGATAAGGATCAACCGGATGATTGCCGGTACCCTCGAAATTGACATGATCGGGCACGCCCTGCCACTTGCCGCTCCATTCGGGGATCGTACCTTCGGCATTGCCTGCCTTGAGTGCGCCCACACAGGTACGCGTGGTGTCTAGCTCCGCCATCTCTTCGGCAGTGGCGGCTAGCACATTACCTGTCATCAGGAAAGTCTGCAGCGCGACACCCGCTGCCAGCATTGAATACTTCAGTTTCATATCATCATCCCTGCCAGTTAGAAGGTGTATTTGGCGCTGAGCGAGACGTAGTCACGGTCAGCCATGGTACGGCCCTTGTCGAGGTTGGCCGAGCTGAGGTAATTCACCCAGGTCAGACCCACCTGCATGTTGCCCAGATACTTGAAGTCGGCACCCAGCGTCAGGCGCTTCTCGTCACGGCCAAGTCCGGCACTGGCCATGCCGCTGCCATCGATATTCTGAGTCCAGATCGCCTTGGTGGTCAGATCCCAGCCACTGAATAGATTGGGGTAATCCATGAACACGGCTGCAGCGAGGACGGCGTTGTCTCGGGTCTGGCTGTAACTGTTGTAGGTTCCGGCCTGTCCCGGCAGCCCCCCGGTCACCACCAGGTCCTCGACATTGTGAATACGCTCATGCACGACTTCGGCCATCACCGTGGTCTGATGCGCCAGGGCACTCGGGCCGATGATGTAAACGCCGTTCAGGTTGGTCTGAAGGTAACTGCCTCGTGCGGGAGCACCATTATCGAGATAGACCGGAGCACCATCGCGGTAGCTGATATCACCGCCCAGCTGTACATCGCCCACCTTGGAGCTGATGCTGACGCCTGTCAGCTTGATATCGTCAAAGTAGCCCAGCTGGTAACAGGGATTGCCACCAACGCCGGCAGTACAGCCATTGAAGCCATCGAAGGATGAGTAGCGCGTGTCACCGGTGAAATCGGTGAACAATGCCCCTACACGGTCATGGTAGCGATAGTGGAACAGGCCGATCTCGGTGCTGTTACCCAGCAGGTAACGCGCACCCAGGCCCCACTGACCACTGTCACTCGGTTCAATCTCACCGGCATAGTTGATTACACCTGCGTTCGGCAGGCTTGTAATCGGCCCTGCTCCGAAGCGGATAAACTGTGCACCCGGACCAAAGGTGTCGCTGCCAAAGAAATCACCCACCGGGTTCAGACGCGTCTTTTCCCAGTCGTACTGATAGAAGGCATTTAGAGTGAGGTTATCGGTCAGCGTCAGACTGGCCGAGAGCTGTCCCACCGGCAGATACCCTTCCTTGGCCTCGGTTCCCGGTACGTTGAACACCGCAGCATCCACCGGCAGCTGACCCTGGCTGATATTGGGGAAGAACAGACTTTCACCCCAGGCAACAATGTGACGCCCCGCTTTTACGGATAGATATTTATCCTCACCGATCACGAAGTTGCCATAGACAAAGGCATCCAGCAGACGAGGATCGTAACCACTCATCTCGCGGGTCTTGTCCGTGAACTGATTCACCGCCCCGACCTTGTTGATGGTATCCAGCGAGTTGTTGTCGTTACTGCTACGATACACGTCATCGTAGAACACACTGCCTCGCAGCAGAGCACCCACGTTGTCATGGCGCAGGCGGATTTCACCCAGCGCATTGACGCGATTGTTCACCAGGCTGCCGCGATCGAAGTTCCGCGTCGCATCATCATTGTTTGGGTCATTGAGATAGACATCAGACGGTGATGAGGTGCGTACAGACGCGGTATAGGAAAGCGTCAGCGACGCATCCAGTGTTGTGTTGTCGCCCAGATAGACGGTTTCAAATGCATTGGCCTGACTGACAGCGAGCGCCAGCGCCAGCGGGACAAATCGCCGGCAAACGGCAGGAGTCCGTTTGGTAATCATACGTGCCCTCCAATGAGCATGATTTTTGTTGTTATCACATGGCCACAATCCGGCCACTCCAACATGCTCGGGGAGCCAAGGCCTTCTCTCATCGTTCAGACAGACTAGAGACCCGAGCAGTCACATTCAGCGCTGACGCACATCAAGGCTGTGCGGAAATGTTTTTTTCACGGGCAAGAGGCTGGGCCTGGATGGTCTGGTATCGGAACTGATCCGCCTCAGCGTTCTGCGCCAGCCACAGCAGCACGGCGGCGGGCAGCTCAGGCGGTGCCGAGCCGTTGCGCAACGCAATCAGACCCTGGTCACCGATGGTGGCCTTGAGCGTTTCCGTGGTCACCACACCCGGATTGACGGTGAAGGCACGAATACCCTGATCGCCCAGTTCACGATTGAGAATGCCGGACAAACGCGAGACCGCAGCCTTGCCCGCACCATAGGCATAACCCCAGCCACCTTTGCCGGCAGGGACAGGCGGATCGCTTTCACCGGCACCGGAGGTCATATTGATGATGGTTGCGCCCCCCTGTTCCAGCATTCGAGGCATCAATCGGCGGGTCAGCAGGAAGGGCGCCAGAATGTAGCCCTGGGCTACACGCTGCAGGGTTTCGGCTTCAAGGGACATGAACGGCAGGTTGAGGTCACTGCCTTGATAGACCGCGTTGTTGATCAGCACATCAACACGGCCAAAATGATCAAGCACCTGGTCGGCTGCGGTAGTGACCGACCCGGAATCCAGCAGATCCATGCGAAACACCTTGACCTCGACACCGTATTCACGCGCTTCGGCAGCCGTTGCGTTCAGGCTGCCACTCAGGGCGCTGCCATCGGCATGACGCACGGCGTGAGTAAAGGTTTCCCCTTCTTCAAGGGTGCGGGCGCTCAGTGCCAGATCGTAACCGGCACGGGCAAAGGCGATGGCGGTGGCGCGACCGATGCCACGGCTGGCACCGGTGATGAAAGCGACCTGTCTCATGACTGCAGCTCCTCTGATTTTTCTTCAGAGTGCTACAGCCCTTGCAGGATCACATACCCCAACAGGACGAGGCCGGTGATCAGTCTTCCTGATCACCCTGGCCAAGTGCCGCAACGCTGTTGAGGAAGATGCGGACCAGTTCGGTCTGACGCCGCACACCGGTCTTGGAGAAGATCGCACGCAGGTGGGCACGCGCGGTATTGCGACGGATATTGAGTGCTTCTGCCGCTTCCTCCAGCGACAGACCATTGGCCAGCTGGATCGACAGCGCCGTTTCAGCCGGTGTCAGTCCAAACAGTTTTTTGGCAATCTCGTTGCTGGCCTGTGACTTGCCCACCGCATCACGGATATAGACCACCGCTGCCGGCTGCCCCTTGCCCTCGGCCCAGGCGGTTGAAGGGATCGCTTCGATCACGACCCCCAGACTTACCTCACCCGATGGCCGGGTAATCGACATTGCTTCAGGCAACGCATGCTGTCCGTCACCTCGCTGGGACTCGAAAGCCTCCTTGATCAACCTGCGCAGCTCACGGTTATCACTGGGATAGCTGGCTTCGAGTCTGCCACCGACAATCTTGAGTCCGTCACCGGATTCGAGAATCTCCTTAGCAAACACGTTTTGATCCAGCACCTGGCCATTTTCGTCGATCAGGACAGTCGCAATGGAAAGCCGACTGATCGCCTTGGAATAGAGCGAACCCAGTGTCTGGCTGCGATCAAGCAGGTTGCGGATATTGAGTGCCCGACGCAGATGGGGCAGCAGAAAGCTGCACAACTCTTTGTCATCGGCGGAGAACGGCTCGGCGGCCTCCGGGCGGGTTATGCGAAAGCGCAGCGTACCGGAATCAGGCGTCGATATATCCACCGCCATCACATGGTAGACATCATTGGGAGCACACCAGTGAACTCGATAGGGACAGGCTTGCCACTCTTCAGGCGTCATCAGCTCTTCTTCAGTGAATACCCTGTCTGGCGGCTGGTTCACGAAGGGCGTCAGGTTGTGACGATAGGGGAAAAACACGACCTTGCCTGAGTCCTGAAGCTCTCCAACCGAAACCATCAGCCCCAGGTCGTCTTCGTCCTGGCTGTCCGGCATTTTCAGAATCAGAGTAACAAAGTTGGCTGAAAACAGCGCACGCAGCTGCTCCAGCGCATCCCCCCAGAGAGTGTTGTCCAGAGCGGCTTCATAGAGTGAGGACAGCAGTAGGTCGAACTGCTCCACGTCCAGTCGGTTCATGTTGGGTTTTCCCCTATTATAGTAATTATGTGGCGCAGGCCCGCCCTTTTGGAAAAGCGCACAACAGGGGAGCGGGCCTGGTTTACGGCTTTTGTCAGCCCAGTTGCTGCGTTAGTTCAGGCACTGCATCAAAAAGATCAGCTTCAAGTCCGTAATCGGCGACCTGGAAAATAGGGGCATCAGGATCCTTGTTGATAGCCACGATAACTTTTGAATCGCTCATGCCGGCAAGGTGCTGAATGGCACCGGAGATGCCGACCGCCACATACAACTGCGGTGCAACAATTTTACCGGTCTGGCCAACCTGATAGTCGTTGGGCACAAACCCCGCGTCAACGGCTGCACGTGAGGCGCCAAGGGCAGCACCCAGCTTGTCGGCCAGAGGTTCGAGCACCTGACGATAGTTATCGCCATTGCCCAGCCCGCGGCCGCCCGAGACTACAACATCCGCCGCACCCAGCTCGGGACGGTCGGATTTGCTCAGTTCACGCCCTACCAGAGCCGACACACCCGCACTGGCAGTCGCAGCCAACGCAGTCACTTCGGCACTGCCCCCCTGGGTGGCGGCATCAAAGGCAGTGGGGCGAACGGTCAACACTTGAATCGGCTCGGCCGACTCAACAGACAGCATGACGTTGCCAGCATATATGGGACGTACATAGCTGCCAACCGCTTTAATTTCAATAACATCGGAAACCTGTGCTACATCCAGCAAGGCGGCAACACGCGGTGTAAGGTTTTTGCCAAAGCTGGAACTGGGTGACACCACCGCCTGATAACCGTGCTGTTGCACCGTTTCAACTACCAACAAGGCAAGCTCCTCGGCCAACTGAGCGGCATAATGATCCGCATCAGCCAGCAGTACGCGTGTGACGCCTGCAACAGCAGCCGCCTGTTGCGCTACTGCGGCACAGCCCTGGCCGGCCACCAGAATATCAATCTCGCCACCCAGGCGTGTCGCCGCATTTACGACATTGAGGGTGACCGCGTTCAGCTGCCGGTTGTCATGTTCTGCAATTACAAGAGTCTTCATCATCATCACCTTCAGATCACACGGGCTTCCTGGCGCAGCTTTTCAATCAGCTCAGCCACATTTCCAACCTTGATACCGCCTTTGCGGGCTGCCGGCGGCGCGAAGTTCACCGCCTTCAGGCGCGGGGCCACATCAATTCCCAGGTCGGCGACCGGCTTCGAATCCAGCGGCTTTTTCTTGGCTTTCATGATGTTGGGCAAAGAGGCGTAGCGCGGCTCGTTCAGACGCAGATCACTGGTTACCACCGCCGGCAGGTTCAGCTGCAGGGTTTCCAGACCGCCATCGATTTCACGGGTGACCTTGATGGCACCACCTTCAGGCGTTACCTCGGATGCGAATGCGCCCTGAGGCCAGCCCAACAGTGCCGCCAGCATCTGGCCGGTCTGGTTGGAGTCATCATCGATCGCCTGCTTGCCACAGATCACCAGTTGCGGTTGCTCATCCGCGACCACCTGCTTGAGGCACTTAGCCACCGCCAGCGGCTCCAGATCGACATCGGACTCAATGTGAATGGCACGATCGGCACCCACGGCCAATGCCGTACGCAGCACTTCCTGACTGGCTTTGGGGCCGATACTGACCACAACCACTTCGGTTGCCGTGCCCGCTTCTTTCAGACGCACAGCCTCTTCCACGGCAATCTCGTCAAAGGGGTTGATCGCCATTTTCACGTTATTCAGATCCACGCCGGTGCCATCGGACTTCACCCGTACCTTGACGTTGTAGTCGATGACGCGTTTAACCGGTACAAGAACTTTCATCATGTATTCCTCGAATTACTCAGCCGCTGTGGGGTAGTCGGTATAACCGGCCGCCCCCGCTGTATAGATGGTTTTGCGATCAAAGCGGGACAGCGCCAACCCCTTGCGGATACGAGTGACCAGATCCGGATTGGCAATGAAGTGGCGAGCAAAGGAGACGGCATCCCCCTGCCCCTCACTGATGGCAGCGGCGGCTGTTTCCGGCGCAAAACCATCATTCAGAATCAGGCTGCCGCCGAAGTGCTCACGCGCCAGCGCAAAGGCGTCAATCTCGGACACGGGTGAACGCATGATGTGCACGAAGGCCACACCAATGCGTGTCGCTGCCTGCATCAGTGCCACATGGCTGGCAACGCTGTCCTCGTCTGAAGTGTCGTTGTAGGTATTGCCCGGATTGATGCGAAAACCGACCCGATCTGCACCGATGGCATCACTCATTGCCTGCAGACACTCGGCGGCAAAGCACACCCGATTTTCCAGGCTGCCGCCATAACGATCGGTGCGGCGGTTGGTGCCGGTGCAGAGAAACTGCATCGGCAGGTAACCGCTGGTACAGTGCAGTTCGACACCATCAAACCCCGCTTCGCGGGCATTGATTGCGGCCTGCCGGTGTTCTTCGACAAGCGCAACCACCTCTTCGGTGGTCAGCTCACGTGGAGTATCGTAGGGCTGCATGCCTGCCGCATCGGTAAACACCTCGCCCTGCGCCTGCAAGGCGGAAGGTGCAACCGTCTCAACTCCTGCTGGCTTGATGCGACAACTGCCGATACGACCGGCGTGCATGATCTGCAGAATGATCTTGCCGTCACGTTCGTGTACGGCGTCGGTCACCTTACGCCAGGCGGCAATCTGCTCGGCGGTCTCAATGCCCGGCTGGCGACAGTAGGCCTGCCCGGTCACACTGGGCCAGGTACCCTCGGCCACAATCAGCCCAGCTTCTGCGCGGGCGGCATAGTGCTCCACCATCAGATCATTGGGCAGGCCATCCGCATCGGCACGGTTACGCGTCATCGGCGCCATCACAATGTGATTATTCAGCTCGATGGCACCGATCCGGACAGGCGAGAACAGCGGCTCTGTACCTACCAAGGTATCCTGTTTAGCTGCTTGCATACGATTTACCTCAATCCAGTGCCGTCACCAGCACGGCGGAGCGGCCACCATCCACCGGCAGCGTTGCACCGGTAATGTAGGAAGCCTGATCACTGGCCAGAAACAGGATGGCGTTGGCCAACTCTTCAGGCTGACCGACACGTCCCATGGGGATCAGCTTTTCGGTGCTTTTGCGAGCATTTTCATCCGCCAGCATCCCTTCGGTAGCGGGCGTTTCCACCACTGCCGGGATCACCACGTTGACACGCACACCATAGGGCGCGCCTTCTGCTGCGGCGGCACGAGAAAAGTTGGTCACGGCGGCCTTGGACGCGGAGTAACCGGACATCCAGGGGGTACCCAGCTCGCCGCAGATGGATGAAAGGTTCACGATGGAACCGCCATGCGCCTTCATCAGCTGCAGCGCGGTACGCGTGCCCCAGAAGGTGCCATCCACCGAGGTGGTGAAGTTGGCATGCCACTGCTCGGTGGTCATCTCATCGATACTGCCCCAGGTGAACGCCATGGCGTTGTTCACCAGTACATCCAGCCGACCGTGTTTTTCGGCCGTGGCGCGCAGCGCACCTACAAAGCCCTCTTCGTTGCTGACATCTACCTGTACCGCTTCGGCCTCGCCGCCGCCGGCACGGATACGATCAACAACCGCTTCAAGCGGCTCCATTCGGCGACCGCAGATCACCACACGCGCACCTTCCTGCGCAAAACGTTCTGCCGTGGCGGCACCGATGCCACTGCCACCACCGGTAATAAATGCGACTTTGCCCTGTAGACAGCCCTGCATAATGTGTCTCCTGAGTTGTTGTTATCCAGAGAACAGACTCGCTGCCACGTGCCGCGCACATGACAGACAGGCACTTACACCTGCGCAGTCAGTATTTTCAGAGTAAGAGAGTGAACGACGGCTGCCATCGTCCAATAAGACTAAACCGAAAAGACCGGCAAAAGCCGGTCTTAACGCATTGAATTAGATAGGGATTGGTGATCAGGTATATTTAAGGCTAACCTTGGCCGTACGCGGCACCGCCTGACAGGTCAGAGTAAGCCCGCGCGACAGATCGCGTTCATCCAGTACATCATTGTGCAATAGTTTTACCTCACCTTCGGTCACTTCACACATGCAGGACGCACACATTCCGGCCATGCAGGAATAGGGCAAATCAATACCCGCCTTTTCGGCCGCATCCAAAATGGTCTCATCACCCTGGCATTGAAGCTCGTAGTGCTGACCATCCAGCTCGATGCTGATTTGTGCCTGATCGACCTCCGCCGATTCGGTCAATACCGCCTGCTGCTCCTCGTTTCTCGACTCTTCGGATGGCAGCGAAACAAAGCGCTCCACATGGATATTTTCGGCAGGCAGATTCAAATCCTGCAACGCCTGCTCGGCGGCATCCATATACGGGCCGGGGCCACAGATAAAGGCTTGCGCATTTTCATAACCACGCGACAGCCGCTTGAGCAAACTGACAGTGGGACGCCCCTGAACGCTGTCCAACAGATGGATAACATCCAGGCGATCGGCATACTGCTCCAGAAGCTCTTTCAGCGCCTCACGGAAGATGATCGATCCTTCATCCCGGTTGGCATAAACCAGTCGAACCTGACCACGACCGCGCAGCAGCACCGAGCGCAGAATCGAAAATACCGGCGTGATGCCACTGCCACCGGCAAACAGCAGGAACTCGCCATCCAGCGACTGAGGCACAAAAACCCCGGCCGGCTGCATCACTTCGATGGCATCACCGACCTGCACATGATCACAGATCCAGTTGGAACCACGCCCCTCTACCACCCGTTTCACGGTCACCCTCAGCTGGGCATCCACCGTGGGCGCACTCGACATTGAGTAGCAGCGCAGCAGATGCTCTCCCTGCCAGGGCAGGCGCAGGGTCAGAAACTGACCCGGCCGATAGCAAAACCGCTCAACCAACTCCGCCGGTACCGCAAACTGCAGCGATACCGCATCCGAGGTCTCCTGCACTACCTGATCCACACGCAGCGAGTGATAGCGGGACGTACTCATGGCACTTCTCCTTTTAGATGTATGGGTCCATGTTCGGCAGACCCAGCATCACGGCCCCACTGGCGCGGGCATAGGCATCGGCATTGTTGGCAATGTGACCACGCGCCTGATGGATATCACGGAAGATCCGCTCGATCGGGTTGCTGCGATACAGCCCCGAAGCGGCACAGGCGCGCAGCAGTTCACTGACACGATCCGCACACAGCTTGGGCACCAGCGATGCCTGCGCACGCTGCATCAGGCGCTCTTCAACCGGCATTTTGTCACCGGTTTTGGCGCAATGAACGATGCGGGCGTAGTTGCGGAACATCACCAGCTTGAGCTGATCGACAGCGATCATCGCCTCGGCAACCGCCAGCTGAGCATTGGGGTCTTCAGCCGTCTTGGCACCATGTTTGCCGACATGCGCACCCGCACGGGTACGGAACTCATCGATCGCCGCCTCGGTTGCACCCAGACAGGCGGAAGAGACCGCACGCTGGAATACCTGCGTAAACGGGATTTTATAGGTCCAGCCCGGATTGGTTTCACGACCGGGACAACCGGCATCAGAATGATTGTTGGTACGATGCGTGCGGTGCTCAGGTACGAAGGCGTCTTCGACAATGATGTCATGACTGCCGGTCGCTCTCAGGCCCAGTACATCCCAGTTTTTCTCCACGCGGAAATCACTGCGCGGCAGCAGGAAGGTCGTATGCTCCAGCTCATCGGGATTGTCCTTCTTCGGCAGCAACCCGCCGAGGAAGATCCACTCACAGTGATCAACACCACTGGAGAAACCCCAGCGGCCTGAGAAGCGATAACCCCCATCCACTTTCTCCGCCTTGCCAACCGGCATGTAGGTGGAGGCAATCAGAGTACCGTCATTGCCGTTGGCCCACACATCCTGTTGCGCCTGTTCCGGGAACAGCGGCAACTGCCAGTTGTGCACACCGATAACGCCATAGATCCAGGCCGTGGACATACAGCCTTTGGCAAGCGCCATCTGTACGCGGTAGAACACGCGCGGATCCAGCTCGTAGCCGCCCCAGCGCTTGGGCTGAAGTACACGGAACAGGCCCGCCTCCGCCATTTCCTTGACCGTTTCACGGGGGACCATGCCTGCCTCATCGGCCGCTTTTGCCCGTGCCTGCAGACGAGGCATCATTTCCTCGGCCGCCTGGACGAGGCGAACAGCCTCGGGGGTCATATAATCTTCGTCATGTGCCGCTGCAATAAAGTTGTTCGTTAACACGCCCATCGCACGAGTCTCCTCGATTATTATTTTGGATTTACCGGGCATGACCGGCTGCTCCGACCATCTCCTTCAGGGTGCAGATTCACACAGACCCTCCCCAAGACTCATCGTCAATTTGGACTAACGCACAGCTCTCGTTACTAGCCCATTCGGACGATGCCCCCGATTCGCGCTCAGGAATAATGGCAAACGTACTCTTCGAGCTACAGGCCATCAGTACAACAACAAAACCTTGCCTGAAGGCTTAAAAACAAAGGAGTTTAGCCATGCGCGTAACCCTGGGCATCGCTGTTTCACTGATCGTTGCAGCGGCAGGAATGTTCGCGTTTTCTCACCGGGACACCCCTTCATTGGGCTCACGCCAGATTCCGGTAGATAACATGAACCTGACCAGCATCACTCAAACCGATGCAGGACTTGTCACTGCTGGAGAGCTGGGCCATATCCTGGTTTCATCGGATGAAGGCAATAGCTGGACACAGGCAGCCCTGTCGGATCAGCGCCATGCGTTGATCACCCGTCTGCACTTCAAGGACAGTCTGAACGGACTGGCAATCGGCCATGAAGGCTGGATTCTGAAAACACGGGATGGGGGACGCACCTGGCAGGAAGTGGCTTTTAACCCCGGCAGCGAACCTCTGCTCGGCATTCACCTGCTGCCTTCCGGCGACTGGGTGGCCTTTGGTGCGTTTGGTCAGTCCCGTATCTCTCGCGATGATGGCATCAGCTGGTCTGAGCTGCCGTCACCCGAGGGCACCGACTGGCATCTGAATAACATCATTGCATCCGAAGATCGTCGTACTTGGCTGATCGTCGGCGAGTCGGGAACCCTGTTTCGCTCCACTGACGGCGGCACGAACTGGGAAAGCATTCCTGAGTTCTATAACGGGTCACTGTATGGCGGCCTAAGCCTGGGGGACGATACCTGGGTGGTGTACGGCATGCGCGGAAATATTTTCCGCAGTGATGATAATGGTCTGAGCTGGACCTCAGTCGGTGGTGAGCTGCCAGTGTCGATTTTCACCCACCAGTCGCTGGATAACGGAGACCTTTTGCTGGCGGGCCAGGGCGGTGCTCTTCTGCTCAGTCATGACCAAGGCCGCAGCTTTCGCTTTCTGCACAAAAGCGGCCGCATGACCGTGACCGACATTACCCTTCTTGAGTCGGGCAATTTGCTGATGAGCAGTGACAGCGGTCTGCTGCCACCCCTTTCGCTCGCTCAACTTAAACAGCCGTCTGGAGCCTGATCATGCCACATCAACACTCTTCTGCCGTGCAAAAATTTGTTGACACGTCCGCCCGTCTTCTGATCATCGCCCGAAAGCCGCTGGGTATCCTGTTCCTGCTGATTACCGTTCTGCTCGGTTTATCAGCCATTCAGACCCGCTTTGATCCCGGCTTCAACAAGCTGATTCCGCTTAAGCATGACTTCATGCAGGCCTTTCTGGAGCATTCTGCCGAGTTTACCGGTGCCAACCGTGTCATGATCAGCCTGGAGTGGACCGGTGAAGGTGATATCTATAACGCCGAATTCATGGACAAGCTGCAACAGGCGACCGATGAGGTTTTCTTCACCCCCGGCATAAACCGCACTACCGTACGTTCACTGTTCACACCTGAAGTCCGCTATATCGAGGTCACGGAATACGGCTTCACTGGTGGGGTGGTTATCCCGTCCCGTTTTACCGCTGATGCAGAGGGTTTGGCACAGGTGCGTTCCAACGTGCAGAAATCAGGTCAGGTCGGCAACCTGGTCGCCAACGACCTGAAATCCGCGATGGTACAAGCCGAACTGCTGGAGATTGACCCTGAAACCGGCGAGAAAACCGATTATGCAGCCGTGGCACGCCATCTGGAGAAAATTCGCGCCGAGCTGAGTGATGACAGCATCAATATCCAGATCATCGGCTTCTCGAAGGTGATGGGCGACGTCATGGACGGGTTGATGACAGTGGTCCTGTTCTTTGCCGTGGCATTTGTGATCACATTTGCCCTGCTGTGGATCTATTCCCGTTCACTGAGGCTGACACTGCTGGCCATTGTGGTGGCGCTGCTGCCGGTTATCTGGCTGTTGGGCATTTTGCCGCTGATCGGTTATGGCATCGATCCCATGTCCGTACTGGTCCCGTTCCTGATCTTCTCCATCGGTGTCTCTCACGCGGTACAGATGACCAACGCGTGGAAACTGGACGTACTCTCGGGCATGAGCGCCATCGAAGCGGCCGAAAGCTCGATCCGCAAGCTGGCCATACCGGGTACAGTGGCACTGCTGGCCAACGCGCTCGGGTTTATGGTGATTATGGTGATCGATATCCCGATCGTACATGAGCTGGGGCTTACCGCTTGCCTGGGCGTGGCGCTTATGATCATCACCAACAAGATGTTCATGCCGATCATCCTGTCGCACCTGCGACTGGAGAAGATGGCACTGAAAGACAACAGCAGCGGCGAGCGTCACCCGGTCTGGTGGGCCATCTCTGCGCTGTCACAGCCGCGCCCTGCCCTGCTCAGTATCAGTGTCATGCTGATCCTGCTGGCAGTGGGTACGTGGCAGTCCCGCTCGCTGCTGACCGGGGATATCGGCTCCGGCGTGCCGGAACTGCGTGCCGAATCACGCTACAACCAGGATAACGACACCATCATCAGCAACTACTCCATCGGCATGGATGTGCTTTCCGTGTACGTGGAAACCGATCGCGCCTCGGAAGCCTGCCTTGACTGGGACGTGATGAACGCTGTGGATCGGTTTGATTTCCACATGCGCGGTGTGCCCGGGGTCGAATCCGTCAGTACCGTGGCGGGCATGGCCAAGCTCTATGTGTCCGGCAACAACGAGGGCAATCCGCTGTGGCGCACCCTTCAGCGCTCCGAAATGGCCCTGCGCTCGGGCAGCCAGGCCGCCAACCCGGAACTGGGGCTGAACAACGAGTTGTGTAAAACCATCAACATGATGGTGTACCTGAAGAATCACCAGAACGACACGCTCAAGCATGTCATTGGCGAGATTCAGAGCTTCATCAACAGCGTGGCAGTGGAAGGTGTCACCTTCCGCCTGGCCGGTGGTAACGCCGGTGTTGCCGCGGCCACCAACGAAGCGGTGGAAACCGCCGAGGTGCAGATGATCGCGTCCATCTTCGCGGCCATTACCCTGCTGTGCTGGATCACCTTCCGCTCCTGGCGCGGTGTGCTCTGCGTGATCGTGCCGCTGATGCTGGTGACCATCCTGTGTAACGCCCTGATGGCCTTGCTGGGCATCGGCCTGAAAGTGGCGACGCTGCCAGTGATCGCCCTGGGTGTGGGCGTCGGCGTGGACTACGGCATCTACATCTACGAGCAGATGCAGCACTCGCTGAAACGCGGCATCGACCTGCGCACGTCCTTCTACGAAGCGATGCGCCAGCGCGGCACCGCCGCGGTGTTCACCGCCGTGACCATGACTATTGGCGTGGGTACCTGGGCATTCTCGGCGCTCAAGTTCCAGGCCGACATGGGCATCCTGCTTGCGTTCATGTTCATGGTGAACGTGCTCGGCGCCATCTTCCTGCTGCCGGCACTGGCCTGCTGGCTGAATGTTCAGCCGAGCAAGGTAGCGGCCAGCAATGCCGACCGCATGGCTGAGCCATCCCCTGCCACAACCGCTACCACTAAACGCTCCAACCTGAACACACGCCAACAGGCCGTTGTGACTTCAGACTGATCGACCCGATGGCGGAGGACTACCTCCGCCATCGCCTTTCCTGCGCACCATCCATCAAGTCCATTTCAAGCAGTACAAGTTCATTAGGCAAGACAAAGCCTGACATGTGCGCTTTTTACTGACACATTCTGCTGGTACGGTATCTACCATCACACAGGCGGTAGGTGTACACAGTTTGGCCTCCCGAGTTCGACAGTTATCCACTGAAAATCGTCTCTTTTACACACCGCAGCCCAGTATTTATGCGGGTTTCCGCTTTTTAGACGCCTAAAGCTTTGTAGTGGCACGTATGTGGATATCTTTTCAGTTTAAAAGGTCATAAAGAGATGATAAAGTCATGGCATGTACGTCAAAGTCACCAAGTCCGGCCCTCGCAAGTATGTGCAGCTCGTTGAAGCCTATCGAGACGAGAACGGCCGCCCAAAACAACGCACGATTGCGACCCTCGGCCGTCTCGACAAGCTCGGTGATGAGCTGGAGTCCGTGGTCGAAGG